>JBEBIF010000223.1:0-6011 GCA_040080515.1 Chitinophagaceae bacterium
CATCTATCCTAACCCAACCAATGATGGTAAAGTAAATATTGTTTTTGAGGAAACAAATCTTGTCCGTGACATATCCGTTCTGGATATGAGCGGCCGGACCATCAAAATAATGAAAGGCATCACCAATAATAATGTGGTTATTGACAATCTTACTCCCGGTATGTACAGCATCCGAATCGTGGCGGTGGAAACTGGCGAACAAGTAGTAGAAAAGATCGTGGTGAATAAACGATAAATGCTCAGGGTTTATTATTAAACCTTCGGGGATGGCTATTTGGCCGTCCCCTTTTTTATGGTGCACCGTCATGCTTTTTTCTATCCTCATTGTTTATATTTATAGTAAACAGACACTGGTGAACAAAGCCACTTACAGACTACTGCAACCAATTATTCTGCTGCATATCATTATCGTAGCAGGTATTGCAGGCTTTATGATCATTGAGAAAATGTCATTCCTCGGTGCGGTTTACTTAACCACTGTGCTTATTACTACCGTGGGTTATACAAACCAGGTATTATCTGAAGCAGGCGAAATTTTTGCCATAGTGCTGATGGTAACCAGTTGGGGTACTTTTGCCTTTGTCATTGCCCGTATCACGCAATTTGTTATCAATGGAGAAATACACCAATACTTTAAAACCCGACGGCTTATGAGAGAGATCAACCGATTAGAAAACCATGTCATTCTTTGCGGATATGGCCGCAACGGTCAGCAGGCTGCCAATATATTAACAGCGCACCAGGTGCCGTTCATTGTAATAGAAAAGAACGAGCAGCTGATGCAGAAAATAGAGGCCGAAGGAAAGAAAATGCTTCATATTGATGGCGACGGAACAGACGATGAGGTATTACGTTTAGCAGGAGTAGAAAGGGCAAAGGCCCTCATCACCACGTTGCCGGTAGATGCGCAGAATGTATTTATCGTACTGTCGGCACGGTCGCTGAACCCGCAACTGAAGATCATCAGCAGGGCGTCGGAGGCCAGTTCTGTTGCCAAGATGCGGAAGGCCGGCGCTAATAATGTGATCATGCCGGATTTTATCGGCGGTACACATATGGCCACCCTGGTTTCCAAACCTGATGTGGTGGAATTCATTGATTTTTTATCGGGAGAAGAAGGACATTCCATACACATGGAGGCAGTGGCATGGGAAGTGCTTCCGGAGTCAGTAAGGGATAGATCACTGCGTGAGATCATGGACTGGAATAAGACCGGTGTCAATTGTATTGGTGTCAAAGATGCAGAAGGAAAATTTTATATCAACCCACCAGACGATACAATTATCAGCGAAAAAATGAAAATAATGGTGTTGGGTACCCGTCAGCAGATATCAAAGATGAAAGGCAACCTGGCGTAAAGTAAATTTCAAACCGCTACTTAGTGCCGAATATAAAAAAACCGGCAGGTTGTTCTGCCGGCTTGTTAGTTTTAGTAGTAACTATAGTTTCTTTTTAAAATCGAGCAGTTCCACTTCAAAGATGAGCATGGCACCTCCCGGTATTTGTGGTCCATTTCCCACCAGTCCATACCCCAGTTCATACGGTATGTAAAATTTATATTTGGAACCTATGGGCATCAGTTGCAGACCCTCTGTCCAGCCCTTTATCACCTGGTTGGCAGGCATGGTAAGTGGCTGGCCCCGGTTATATGAGGCGTCAAACTCGGTACCATCTAATAAAGTACCCCGGTAATGGCAAACAAAAGTATCTGCGGCAGCCATTTTTTCACCCGTACCTTCTTTTATCACTTCATACTGAAGACCGCTGGCCGTTGTTTTTACTTCCGGTCTTAATTTGTTTTGTGCTAAAAATTTTTCTCCCGCTTCTATCACACCTTTTGATTTTTCAGCCTGCATCTTAAAGAAATAACCATTGATCATGGCATTGGCCACCTCATCTTTCAGCAGTGGTGTTTTTTTTCCAATTATGTCATTCATGCCCCTGTTGAATATGGGCATGTTGAATTTGATGTCGCCAAAGCCCTGTTGTATAAAAGTATAAGCGGTGCTTTCACCTAAGATATAGCTTATCGAATCTGTCGTGGTCTTCAATATGCCGGCTGCTGGTTTTACAACCACCGGTTTGGCCGGTTTGGGTTCTTTCATTTTTGCATAAAAGGTGTTCAGGCAAGTATTGGCCACGGCATCATCCAGCAATGGTTTCTTTTTACCCAGTACATCATTCATCCCCCGGTTAAAAATGGGCATATTCAGTTTTAGTGCAAAGCCCTGGCGGGTAAAATTGTAACCGGAACTTTCACCCAAAATATAGCTAAGGGAGTCGAGAGTGGTTTTAAGTAAAGGAACAACCGGTTTAGCGACAGGCTTGGCCACCGGTTTTCCGGGCTGTGCCTGTATGATGAAAGTAGTTGTCAGCAGTGTTACAAATAGGAGCAATTGCTTCATAGATTTCAAAATTATTTGTTCAAAAATACTGGATGCAAAGGGAAATAAGCTACCTCCAATCATTTAATTTCGTTAATCACAAATTCCTTAATATGGATATTTTTTCTTTGCCTGTTCAGATCCGCTGGTCCGACCTGGACCCTAACTTTCATCTCCGGCATTCAGTATATTACGACTGGGCAGCCATGTGCCGTATAGAATACTTATATCAAAACGGACTGACGCCTACGGTCCTGCAGCAGTTGCAATTTGGCCCAATTATTTTCCGGGAAGAATGCGTATTCAGAAAAGAGATCAAGTATGGTGACAAGGTACATATCAATCTTAAACTGGTAAAGGGACGAAGGGATTTTTCCCGCTGGACGATCGTCCATGATATTAAGAAAGAAGATGGCACCCTGTGTGCAGTGGTAACGATAGATGGTGCCTGGCTGAATGTGAAGGAGCGAAAATTATTTATTCCCCCGGAAGAAGTGGCTGCCGTTTTCAGGCAAATGCCACCAGGTGAAGATTTTCAATGGCTGGATTGAGTGGAGCCAACGCCTCCGTTACTATCAAACCAAATTACTTTAGCAGGAAAACGGGCAGCATATCCGTTTACCAGGTTCCGGATAAAACTATTTTCCCGGTATTGGGTAAGCTGATCTTTTACCTGTTCCACCGTTGTCAATTGTATATCTGTGGAGATATAACCCATGCCATAAAACTTACCTTCATGTACCAGGATGCAGGATTGGTCATCCCCATTCATGCCTTTGTCCACTATGGCAAAGGAAGGCAGGGTACGTAATGAGTCACAGGCTTTTTTCACCCGTTCATTATATACAGCAGCAGCTTCCTGTTGCTCGCAGGCTCCTTTGCAATAACCTTCATTGATGCCTTCACATTGGCCGGGGTCCCGTTGCATAAAACAAAGTTTAGGGCAGAGTTGAAACTCTTTTATCAGTTTTCGCATGATGGCATGTCCATCCACCAGGTAATGAAAGGTATGAACCGGGTTCAGCCGTTTCCGGTTCTTATCAATGGCAAGCCGGTAATAGCCGGTCTGGTCCTCATATAAGTAGATGCCATATATATCTTCCCACCTTTTTTGTGAAGAATTGAAAACAGGCCACCTCTTTTTTATTTCTGTGGATTCCAGTATGCAGGCCATCAGTTCAGTACCGCAGGATTGATAGCTGATGGCATGCACATGCTGCATAAAATTTTGTTTTTGCCGGCTCTCAGAATTATTGCTGAAGTGACTGTTTACCCGGTAGCGGATATTATTGGCCTTACCCACATACACTACTTTGCCTTTGGCATTATGAAAATAATATACACCCGGTGTAAAGGGCAGCTGATCAAAATGATCTTTTGGTACATTCGGAGGAAGGATGGCTTCTTTGGAATTGCGCTGCAGGCTTTTGGGTATATGCTGTTCCTTGTCATTTTGCAACAGCAGCTGAAACACTTTTACAGTAGCTGCCGTATCACCACCGGCCCTGTGGCGGTCATAGATAGTAATGCCTAATGACTCACACAACTTTCCAAGACTATAGGAAGGAAACCCCGGGAATATTTTCCGGCTGAGGCGAACGGTACAGAGTTTTTTACAATTCAGATCATAGCCGGATTCTTTTAAATGTGCTTTAATAAAGGAATAATCAAAGCTTACGCTATGAGCAATGAATATCTTATCGTGGAGTAGCGTGTATATTTTCTCCGCCACTTGTTCAAAGCGGGGAGCCCCGGCCACCATTTTATCGTTGATGCCGGTCATCGCCTGTATATAATGGGGGATAGGCTGCCCGGGACTGATCAGCGTTTCAAATACGTCCACCACCTTTTCACCATCAAATACATGAATGGAGATCTCCGTTATACTGTTGGCAGCAGCATAACTTCCGGTAGTTTCTATATCGACAATGGCATACATTAAATAAATCCGAAGTTTGAAGAAGGAAATACGAATTTCGTGAAAGTTTTTCAGAGAACTATGGATGCAGATAAGTTAATTATGTTTCAGAACCGGCTGACGAAGGTCTTTCGCCATTTAGGCAAACAGGCCAAAAGGCAGGGACTCAGTTGTTACCGGGTGTATGATCATGACCTGCCGGAATTTCCTTTTTGTATTGAATTTTATGGCGATAAGTTATATGTGGCTGAATATAAACGCCAGCATGGGATGACAGAAGCGGAACATGATGACTGGGTGGAAAAAAGCCTGGCAGTGATCAGCGGAGTGCTTGGAGTGATAACTGAAAACATCTTTCTGAAACTGCGCCAAAGAAAACCCGGGCGGCTGGGACAGTACCAGAAGTACGACGAAGTGCAACATGAGTTCATAGTAGAAGAAGGCGGGTTGAAGTTTTGGGTAAACCTGAGTGATTACCTGGATACCGGTCTGTTCTTAGATCATCGTATCACCCGGCAACTGGTGCGACAACAAAGCGCCGGGAAAAAAGTGCTTAACCTGTTTGCCTATACCGGCTCCTTCTCCGTGTATGCGGCTGCAGCACCTGCGGCTGAAGTGCTGACGGTGGACCTTTCGAAAACCTATCTTACCTGGGCCGCCAAAAATTTTCAGTTGAATGGATTTACTGATGAAAGCAAGTACCAGTTCATCCATGCGGATGTAAAGCAATATCTGAAAACGCTGCCTGCGGATCATTTCGACATTATTATAATGGACCCACCCACGTTCAGCAACAGCAAGCGGATGGAGGACATCCTGGATATACAGCGGGACCATGCGGAGCTGATCAATGATTGCCTGAAGGGATTGAAGAAAGGCGGACTGCTTTATTTCAGTACCAACTCCAGAAAATTTGTGCTGGAGGAGGAAAAGATAACTGCTGCAGAAGTGAAGGATATAACAAAAGCCACCACGCCATTTGACTTTGATGGTAAATTGTTCCGGTGGTGCTATAGTATTTTAAAATAGCAGTAAACCGTTATGGCACTGTGCGGAGCGGTTAGCTTTGGCTAAAAGTTTTGTATCACCTTATCAGGGTATTTTAAAGGCGGGGAAAAGGTATATTTTGTATTTTTAATCATATCCCTTTTTTGAAACTGTCCTTCTTTATACGAGCCATTCCGGGAATACTGCTGCTGCTGGGATACCTGCACAGCCCGGCACAGCTATATCACAAATCAAAAACTATTACTACCGCCGATGGTCTTTCTGATAAACGGGTCACCTGTTTTCACAAAGACAAAAAAGGGTTTATGTGGATCGGCACCCGCAACGGGCTAAACCGGTATGATGGGCACTCTTTCAAAGTATTTCGTCCCGGTGCCGGTAATTCCATTTCCAATGAGATCATCAATGATATTGAAGAAGACAGCCGGGGCAGGATATGGGTGGCCACTATGGAAGGGCTTTGTATCTATGATCCGGCGACAGGCGCCTGGGAAACAATGGTACCTGATCCGGAAAAGCGGACCAATGGGCTTCCCAATTATATCATCTGGGATATAGATATTGACAAAAAGGATATTGTTTGGGTGGCTTCAGATGTTTTTGAATTTACCCGGTATGATATGAATACCCGGCAATTTACTTTTTACGACTGGCCGGATTTCGCCAGGAACCATCCGGCTATGAAGGATACCCGGTATCAC
>JBEBIF010000224.1:0-6001 GCA_040080515.1 Chitinophagaceae bacterium
ATCCCACACCGGTCCCAAAATCTTTTAGCTGGCGTGCCCCAATATTGGATGTCATGATGATCGTGGTATTTTTGAAATCCACTTTTCGGCCCAGCCCATCTGTCAACTGTCCATCATCCAGTACCTGCAACAATACATTATAAATATCCGGGTGTGCTTTTTCAATTTCATCCAGCAGGATCACACAGTACGGTTTGCGGCGGACCTTCTCTGTCAACTGTCCTCCTTCTTCATAACCCACATAACCGGGAGGGGCGCCTATCAAACGACTGATGGTGAATTTCTCCATGTATTCACTCATATCGATCCGGATGAGGGAATCTTCAGAATCAAACATATATCTTGCTAAAGCTCTTGCTAACTCTGTTTTACCAACACCTGTCGGGCCGAGGAAGATAAATGTACCAATAGGTTTCTTGGGATCTTTCAGCCCAACCCTGTTCCGCTGAATCGCTTTTACCACTTTGGAGATAGCTTCATCCTGGCCTACCACCATCGCTTTCATATCATCCGCCATTTTGCGGAGCTTCTCTGTTTCTGCCTGCACCATCTTCGTTACGGGAATACCTGTCATCATACTGATCACTTCAGCAATATCCTGCTCGCCTATCGGGTAGCGTTTGTGTTTGCTTTCTTCTTCCCATTCATTCTTGGCCTTTTCAAGATCTTCCTGCAGCCGTTTTTCAGTATCACGCAGGGAAGCCGCTTCTTCAAACTTCTGGCTTTTCACTACTTTATTCTTCTCATTCTTTACATCTTCGATCTTCTTTTCCAGTTCTACAATATTCTCAGGCACATTGATGTTTTTTAAATGCACTCTTGCACCCACCTCATCCAGTACATCAATGGCTTTGTCGGGAAGTAAACGGTCTGTTACATAGCGGTCGCTCAGTTTTACACAGGCATCAATCGCTTCCTGGTCATAATTTACGTTGTGGTACTCTTCGTATTTCGATTTGATATTGTTTAATATCTGGATCGTGTCATCCACACTGGGCGGTTCCACCATTACTTTTTGAAAACGACGGTCCAATGCACCATCCTTTTCAATATACATGCGGTACTCGTCTAAGGTAGAAGCACCAATACATTGCAGCTCACCTCTTGCCAATGCCGGTTTAAAGATATTGCTGGCATCTAATGAACCGCTGGCGCCACCTGCTCCTACGATAGTGTGCAACTCATCAATGAACAGTATCACATCCCGGTTCTTTTCCAGTTCGTTCATGATCGCTTTCATGCGTTCTTCAAACTGACCACGATATTTGGTACCTGCCACTAATGCGGCCAGGTCAAGTGATATCACTCTTTTATCAAATAATACCCGGGAAACTTTTCTTTGCACAATACGAAGGGCCAATCCTTCTACGATCGCTGTTTTACCCACTCCCGGTTCACCTATTAATATGGGGTTGTTCTTTTTCCTTCTTGAAAGGATCTGCGACACCCGTTCTATTTCAGATTCCCGGCCCACAATTGGGTCCAGTGCGCCCAGTTCTGCCATCTTGGTGATGTCACGGCCAAAATTGTCCAGCACCGGGGTTTTGCTTTTCACACTACCCTGTTGTTTGGCGCCGCCTTTTGATTGAGAGTATTTTTTTTCTTCATCGAAATCATCGTCATTTTCATCCTGGAATTCGGCACGGGGGTCATTAGATTTTACAATACCCAATTCCTGCCGGAAAAGATCATAATCCACGTCAAATTGATTTAAGATTTGTGTTGCAATATTTTCTTTGTTTTTGAGGATAGAAAGCATCAGGTGTTCTGTTTCCACGGTGGCACTTTTCAGGGCCTTTGCTTCCAGCACGGTCACCCTGATCACTTTTTCCGCCTGTTTGGTAAGCGGCAGGCTGTTGATATTAGCGATGTTTTTGCCTGTCTTATCCTTTACGGCCAGTTCAATTTCTTTACGCAGTTCGTAAAGGTCCACATTAAAGCTCTTAAGGATACGGATAGCTGTGTTGTCCCCTTCCCTGATCAGCCCGAGCAAGAGGTGCTCGGTACCAATAAAATCATTGCCCAGCCGCAACGCTTCCTCCCTGCTGAAAGAAATGATCTCCTTAACCTGAGTTGAAAAATTATTATCCATTTTGAGATAATTGGTTGTGATACAATATTAACGAATAAATTTGGTTCTTGTTCGGCCGTACTTATAAACGGAATGTTGATAATTTAAGTTGTTTGGGGCTGGCAGTTTTAGCATTTTTCCGCACCAGGGCTGACAGACTTTTTCAACTAAATACAGGATAATGAACGTCAAAACGGATACCAAAGAGAAATTTCATGCCATCACGGTTGCAGATACCTCATTATCTGCAACAATGACAGACGAAATGTCTGATTGTTTGCTGCCTTACCTGCAAAAAGAGGTTAAAAACCTGGTGCTCATTTTAAATGAAGTGGTTTCCATCGACCTGCCCGCCGCCGAGAAACTGGTCTATATCCAGCAAAAATTCTATGAAAACGGTGCTTCTTTTGTCATCTGCGAAGTTCAGAAGCAGGTCGAAGACTTCCTGGACCAGCATGAATTGCTGGAAATGATGAATGTAACCCCCACCCAAAGCGAAGCCTGGGATATTGTACAAATGGAGGAGATTGAACGGGAGTTTTTGGATTAAAACACTATTGTCGAACAGAGGAACAGACGAACAAGGAATATCGAATGAAGAAGTGGGGAAATTCCCTATTATTGGGGTCTCAGTTCGATATTCTTAATTCCTTGTTCTTCTGTTCATTTGTTCTTCTGTTCAATTATTCATCTGTTCGATATTCAACCGGGGTGCAGCTAAATAGTTTTAATTTTAGTCTTAGGCATATCACTAACGCACCAAAATCACACATTCCTGCATGTTCGCTGTTACCATCTTGGGCAATAATTCTGCTGTTCCGGCATTCGACCGTCATCCTACCAGCCAGGTGGTCACTATAGATGGCACAAATTACCTGGTTGATTGTGGCGAAGGCACGCAAATACAACTTATTAATTATAAGATCCGGCGCAGTAAGATCTCCCACATTTTTATCTCACATCTTCATGGCGATCATTATTTCGGCCTGATCGGTTTGCTAAACAGCTTTGGATTGCTCAGTCACCAGCAGGAACTGCATGTGTATGGTCCTTCCCCTTTAAAAGAGATCATTGATCTCCAGTTGAAAGTGGCTGACACCACACTTTGCTACCCGCTGCATATCCATCACATAACAAGTGCCGCTACTTTAGTTGATACCGAAAAGCTGACCGTTAAATGCTTCCGTACCAACCACCGGATAGAATGCTACGGGTTTTCTTTTGAAGAAAAGAAACAACCCCGTAAACTGAACCCGGATAAGGCAAAAGAGTATGAAATCCCCGCTTCTTTTTACGACAGACTGAAAAACGGGGAAGATTATACCCGAAAAGACGGAACCATCATTAATAATGAGCTGGTAACCGGGGCTGCGGAACCCGGGAAGCGATATGTTTTTTGTGCGGATACCAAGTATGATGAATCACTCCTTCCGCATATCACCGGAGCAGATATGATCTATCATGAAACCACCTACCTGGACAATCTTCGGGAAAGAGCGGAAAGCCGCTTTCATTCTACTACCAAGCAAGCTGCATTGATGGCCCAAAAAGCAGGGGTGAAAAAATTGCTGATCGGGCATTTCAGCAGCAAGTATGATACGCTGGAAGAATTTGAATCAGAAGCCCGGGAGGTTTTCCCGAATACGGAGCTGGCCCTGGAAGGGGTTTGCTATGAAGTCTAAAAAACCGTTCTGTATTTTACCTGAAACATCCTTCTATTTTCATACCGCCCGAATGCATGGTTTCAATCTTTACGGGTTCTGCACCGTATAGCATCCACACATAACCACAGGGAAACTCTTTTCGCCAGGTGGGTTCATTATGTTTTCCATCATCACGGATCACTACTTTAATTTTTGATTTAGAAACTTTAGCCAGTGCTTCAAATGCCTTAAGCATGTCCGGCACCATACCGGGACCTTCCTGCTTGCCACAATAGAAGTAGATATTGGACTTTACTTTTCTGCCCGTTGTTTTTATCAGTTGCAACAACTCTTCTTTGCATATCCAGACGGATGGTGAGAATACTCCGGCGCCGCCGAATACTTTGGGGTATTTCAAAACTGCGTATAATGATATCAACCCTCCCATAGAAGCGCCTGCAATAAAAGTGTTCCTGCTATCCTTTAAGGTCCGGTACTTTTTATCGATAAATGGCTTCAGTGTTTTCACTAAAAAATCAACATATTGTTTTCCTTCTCCTTTATTTCCTTTTGGATTATTCGGATTCAGTGTAAAATCGTACGGACAATACTCGTTCATTCTTTTGTCGCTGCCGTTATCCACCGCTACTACAATACAGGTTTTAATAAATGCAGTATCTAAAAATTCATCCACACCCCATTCTCCTGCAAAAGAGGTGGCGGCATCAAATACATTCTGTCCATCGTGCATGTATAGTACCGGGTACCGGTAATTTCCAGATGTAGTATAATTTTCAGGCAGGTAAACCAGTACCCGCCTTTTCCGGTTCAATTGAGGGATATAGAAAGCGGTATCAATGATACTTACATTTTGACTGGCGGTACTATTGAAAGGTGGCTTTGCACCTCCCTGGGCTGCGGAGGGAAGTATTGAGATCAGTGCCGCTAAAAGAAATAAAGCTACTCGCATGATTAAAAATAAGCAATTACTCCACCGTCTTCATCAGCTCTTTAATCTTCTGCTGAAGGGCAGCACTCACGGGCCATACCGGCAACCGGAAGGTATTCTGACAAAGTCCCATTTCGCTTAAATAAGCTTTTACACCACTGGGACTACCTTCGGTAAACATGGAGCTGATGATATCAATGTACTTATAGTGCAATGTTTTGGCCGCATCAAAATTGCCCTGAAGGCACAAGCGGACCATATTGGAATAATCCAACGGATAGGCATTCGCCACCACGGAGATCAGTCCTTCTGCTCCGGCAGCTATCATGTGTAAGGTGATGGGATCATCGCCACTGATGACCATAAAATCGTCAGGCTTGTTTTTAATGATCTGGCTAACCAGATCAAAATTGCCGCTGGCTTCTTTGGTGGCAAATATATTCTTGCATTCCCGGGCAATGCGGAGTTGTGTTTCGGCGGTTACGGTCTGCCCGGTTCTTCCCGGCACATTGTACATGATGATGGGCAGTGGTGTGGCAGCATCCAGTGCTTTGTAATGCTGAAAGATGCCTTCCTGGTTGGGTTTATTATAATATGGACTTACCGATAAAATGGCATCATACCCGGCCAGGTCAAAAGATCTGAACGCTTCCACTACTTCATGCGTATCGTTGCCACCAATACCAGCTACAATGGGCTTCCGGCCGGCCACTTCCTTTGCGACAAAGGAGAAGACTTCCTGCTTTTCGGCGCCATGCACCGTTGCGCTTTCACCGGTGGTGCCCAACACTACCAGGTATTCTACCTGTCCTTTTATCCAGAAATTGATCAGGTTGCTGAAGCTTTGCCAATCGATGCTACCATCCGCATGAAAGGGAGTGACAATGGCGATACCGGTGCCGGTGAATTTTTCTCTGAGCGACATTTTTATAATTAAGAATTAATGATTAATAATTGCTGATAGTTTTTATTTGCTGAATAGAGAACAGGAAGTACAAGTGTGCGACGCAACGAAGATGCCATGGAATACTGAAGCCGGGTAAATAATTTCCATACTCATGACTCACGACTATTGACTTCGGACTCACTAAACCTCTTCCCAAAATCCCATCTTGCCAAATTTCTCTATCCGGTTGTTCACCCGTTGATCTGCCGGGGTCTGTTTTAATTCTTTCAATACAGGTAGCAGGTATTGTTTAAGGATCTTTGCAGCCACATCATAATCCCAGTGGGCACCACCAACGGGTTCGGGTATAATGCCATCTATCAATCCAAAGCCGAGCATTTTTTCTGCTGTTAACCGCAACTGTTCTGCTGCCACTTCTTTTTTATCCCAAC
>JBEBIF010000225.1:0-5992 GCA_040080515.1 Chitinophagaceae bacterium
GCAGGCAGTGTTATTCTTTTTTAGGTCCCAAAACAGCTTTATTCATCATAAATCCGTCTCTGTCAATTACAAAGGGCCTTCCCCCATGTCGGGCAGGCTTAGTACCTTTGTTTTACAATCCTTATGACAGCAACCAGCAAATACCTTATTCTCAGTGGCTTTTTGGCTTTTTGGGGCGCAGCAGCCAGTGGACAAGCCACATTTGCCTCCACCACCGGCAAAAGCGGCAAAAACTGTAAACCCCTGTTTTCAAGAGAATTATTTCATGACTATGTGGATGCGCAGCAAAAACTGGTATTGAAATCAGATGGGAAAAGTGACCAGCAATTTGCCCCTTCTGCAAATGAAGAAGTAAACCTGATCCTTACCCAAACCGCCACCAACCGCATTGATGCCCTGCAATGCCGCATTGAAACGGACAGCCTGCTGAATGACCAGTCCAAAAAAAAATACCTGAGAGGAATAGAGTACCTGCTGAAATTTTTCCTGGCAAACACTTCTGCAAAGAAAATAAGCCCGTTGCGGCTGCCAGACATTATAGCAGGATATGAAAAATGTTTTGACTACGACCGGCAGGGAAGATCCTTTGAACCTGTTATCCGTGACCTTTCTTATGAAGCGGGTTATTCCATCATCAAAGCCGATAATACCACGTTTGAAAAAAATGCTGGTTATAAATCAAGCCAGCAACTGGTAGTACTGAAATACTGTACCCTATACCCGGAAAAAACATTTTCTACGTTGAACCAGAATCCGGACATGCCCTTTGCAGACAGCCTGGTAAGGGCGGTGGCTAAAAAATACCCGAAACAGTTGTATGATTACTCGCAAGCCAGTAATAAACTGGGCGTTACCATCCGGAGTATAACAAACGACACGTTCATCAGAACAGTGGTGAAAATGTCGAGAACAAAAGACGGACAGCAATATTTCTGTTTCCTCGATAATATCTTACTTGGAAAAACAACATTAGAAGAGATAGATGCCACTAAGAATGATTCCATTTTGTATTACAGGCTTCTGGTAAAAACACAGATCGATTATGCAGAACGGGCTCAGAAAAAAGATACGGCCTTTGAATTTGCATCATTGACCCGCAGGCTGGAACAGAAAGCGAGAGAAAACTTTGTCAATATCATCAATGGATTGCACAATGAAAGGAACCTGGATGTCCGGTTCCGGAATATACAGGCATTAAATCCGCAGGAGTTATATTATCTCGCTGTCACATCAGATGGCTCTATGTACACGTCCAGTTTTGTAAAAGGGGTGTACCCGCTGATGATGAAAAAAATAAATAACCGGGGCGATTCGCTGCTGATGCTGCTTCATTTTGATAAGTACAGAAAGTTTATTAAGATATCAGCGGGCTTCAATATGCTGGATCAATTTCTGGCTTCTTTTCCAAAAGCCGCCTCACCTGATGAAGAAGACCCTGCTAATACGCTGATGAAAGCGTTCGTCCGGAATCTTGAAAAGTCGGAAGGGTTGGAAGATGGTGTGGATGTAGCGGATTCTTATGCCAGCATTGCTGAAACGCTGAAACCGGTGGCCAATGAAATGCTGAAGAACATCCAGTTAAACTACCAGAGAAACCTGTCACAAGGCAACAAAAAAGGAATAGCGATCTACAATATTTTAAACAAGCTTTTCCTTTCTGCAGACACCACTCAAAAAATTGATCTGACAAAAGAGCTGGGTATTCCTCCTGTATATGATGTGCCCTACACAGCGCTGACCTACGACAGCAGCAAAATAGCCATACAATTATTTATTTATGGTGACAAGGACGGTATTGGTGTTTTCCCGGGGCTGATCAGCATGTTCAACAATCCCAATTGGAAAATTGACGGCAGTAACAAACAGTGGGTAACGATCACTGCTGCAAAGGGAAAACCGGTAACCCTGTACATGAACCGTCCTTTGCCGGAAGAAACAAATGAAGATGCAAAAGCACAGGAAGCATTATGTAAATACCTGGAGAAAAATAACATCATTGCTAAAGTGACCATCAACCGGGGCCATAGCTATAATGCACCTTATACGATAGAGCAAATGTCCACCGCTTCAAAAATAGTCTTCATGGGCTCCTGCGGAGGGTACCGTTCCATTCATGATATTTTGGAAAAAGCGCCGGATGCCCATATCGTTGGCACCAAACAGATCGCTGATGCGCCGGTAAATAACCCGTTCTTAAAGTTGATCACAGAAAAATTGAGAACAGGAAATAATATTGAATGGATACCATTCTGGAAAGAGCTGGGAAAAATGGCTACAGATAAGATATTTGAAGACTATGTTCCCCCCTACAAAAACCTCGGGGCATTATTTATTAAGGCATATAAGATGGCGATGAATGAGTAGCTAAGAGGTGAAGGAGGAAATGAGTCAATGCCATACTCTTTGTTTTTTCTGCCGGGTTTTATGCTGAGATTTTAAGCCTATACCTGTCTTTACTTTATATACTTGTATTTCTCTGCGTTCCCGGCGATCTCTGCGTGAAAAAGATTCCTTCCCGCCCATACTCTTTATCTTCTTTTCTCTTTTAACCTCTTAGCTTTGCCTTTTTTTACACTCATTCACTTTGTCAAACCCAAAGAAAAGTTTTTTTGATATTGGCCTGCTTCGCCGGGTGTTTCAGTATGCAGCGCCATACAAGAAGAAATTTTATTTGTCTGTAGTACTGGCTATAGTGCTGGCCATCATCACTCCTATCCGGCCCATGCTGATACAGGTGACGGTCAATGATTATATCGGTGGCGACAAGGCAGCCCGCTTTCTTAACGGCAGGTTTGATATTGTGGAAATGGTGGTATTGGTCACCATCATCCAGGTCGGGATCATCATTGCAGAAACGGCCATGCGGTTCTTTTTCTCGTTCACCACGGCGCTACTGGGCCAGTCGGTGGTAAAAGATATGCGGGTGGCGGTATATAATAAAATACTGAACCTGAATCTTTCTCAATTCGACAAAACACCGATAGGAACGTTAACCACCCGGACCATTAACGATATAGAATCTGTAAATGATATTTTTTCAGACGGGCTGGTACCGATCATTGCCGACTTACTATCTATTATATGTGTATTGGTCTTTATGTTCTGGAGCGACTGGCAATTGACGCTGATCGCACTGATCCCTTTTCCGCTTATCATCCTCGCCACTTATTATTTTAAAGAAAGCATCAACAAATCTTTTTTTAAAGTAAGAAATGCTGTGGCGGCTTTGAATGCCTTTGTGCAGGAACATCTTACAGGAATGGCGATCGTTCAGGCCTTTGCTTCCGAGGACAGGGAGTATGAAAAATTCAAAAAGATCAATAAAGAACACCGCAATGCGAACATCAAGGCCATTTTTGCTTATTCCGTGTTCTTTCCGGTGGTGGAGATAGTTCTGGCACTTTCCATCGGCCTGATCGTTTGGTATGGCGCCGGGCAAAAAGCGGAGGCGGGAACCATCATTTCTTTTATTCTTTGCCTGAACCTGTTGTTTCGTCCGCTGCGGGTGATAGCAGATAAATTCAATGTGCTGCAAATGGGCATCATTGCCAGTGAAAGGGTGTTTAAGGTAATGGACAATCCCGATTTTACACCACCCGCCACCAGCGATGCCTACCGGCCTGCAGTGGTGAAGGGCAAAATTGATTTTGAAAATGTAGTGTTTGAATACAATCCCGGTGTGCCGGTATTAAAAGATGTTTCCTTTTCGGTGAATCCTGGTGAGACGATAGCCATCGTTGGCCATACCGGAAGTGGTAAGACCACCATTATCAGCCTGCTCAACCGGTTATATCATATTCAAAAAGGGGCAATAAAGATCGACGGGGTGAACATTGAAGAATACGACACCGATATATTACGGAAAAATATAGGCGTGGTGCTGCAGGATGTATTCCTGTTCTCCGGATCTGTGATTGACAATATTACACTGCGCAACCCCGACATTAGCAGGGAGAAAGTGATAGAAGCCGCAAAGCTGATCGATATGCATGACTTCATACTGCGGCTGCCGGGTGGCTACGATTATAATGTGATGGAAAGAGGAGCCACCTTATCACTTGGGCAGCGGCAATTGCTGTCGTTCATCCGGGCCATGTTGTACAATCCATCCATTCTTATCCTTGATGAAGCCACTTCTTCCGTAGATACAGAAAGTGAGATGCTGATCCAGCATGCGATTGATACGCTGATAAAAGGCCGCACCTCTATCGTTATAGCTCACCGCCTTTCCACCATCCGCAAGGCGCATAAGATAATAGTGCTGGACAAAGGTGAGGTAAAGGAAATGGGAACCCATGAGGAATTGTTGCAAAAGGGCGGTTTTTATAGTAAATTGCATGAGATGCAGTTTGAGAAAAAACCAGCTGTATTGTGATAATTTAATAGGTAATGAAAGAGTACCTCAAATTAAGTGAAGAAGAAAGAGAAGCCCTGCATAACAATTTTTTGCAGGAGCCAGATGCTTATTATCAAAAGGCTGAAATGGACCAGTTAAGAGCGGCACTAAAGCGTACTTATAAGGAACGTTTCCTGGTAATGACAAGTCTTATGAAGAAAAGCATCATGTTCAAAAATGCGAAAATTACACATCAACCACTTTTACCAACCGATAGAGCCTGATGGATGTTTTTGACGAAGAGTTACTCAGTTTTTGGCGTCATCTGAATGAGGCTGGGGTAAAATACATAATGGTTGGCGGCGTCGCTACTAACTTAAACGGTTATAACCGAACTACTGACGATGTGGATGTCTGGATAGATGATACACTTGAAAACCGCAGAAATTTCAGGGAAGCTTTCAGAAAATATTCAGGGCTTGATCTTTTTATGATGGAGCGGATGCAAATTGTTCCTGGATGGACGCCTTTTAACCTGAATAATGGTACCCAACTTGACCTGATGGTAAGTATGAAAGGGCTCGAAGGAGTACCTTTTGATGAATGCCTGGCTAAGGCAAGCATCGCTGATATTGACGACGTAAAGGTTCCTTTTCTACATATTAATCATCTAATAATCAACAAAAAAGCAGTTAACCGGCCAAAAGACCAGTTAGATGTACTTTACCTGGAAAAAATTCTAATACTAAGAAGCGAACAGCCCGGTCAATAAAAAGTCCTTTTCCCCCAAATTCCCTTCTCCCAAAGTTCGTTTTCACCCCTGCATCCCTATCTTTGCGGCAAATTTCGGAACAGGTATGGTAGTTCAGCGTTTCAAATCCTTTACTGTAGCGGCTTTCAGCATTTTTTCCATGCTCTTTTCTGTGCCCGGCATGGCCCAGCATCATGAAGGGGATACTGCCCATCAGCAAACCGGGCAAAATGCAGGAGACCACGATGCAAAAAAGGGCAAATTGAACGTTGGAGAAGTGATTTTTGAACACGTTTTGGACGGCCACGAATTCCATTTTTTAGGCAAATCCCTCCCCCTGCCCGTAATTCTCTATTCTCCGCAAAAAGGCTTTACTTCTTTCATGTCATCGGACTTCCATCATGGACATGCAGAAAAAGACGGCTATATGATCCTTACCCACGAGAATATTGCTCACCTGGGTCTGGATCCTAAAACCTTCAAACCGGAAACGATCATTGCTGTAAAAGACGGCAAATACGATCCCTCTGTAAAAGTGTATGATTTCTCCCTTACCCGCAACGTAGTGCAAATGATACTGGCGCTTACACTTTTTGTGATCATTATGCTGCGGATCGCTAAACGATATAAAAGTGGGGTTGGCGTTACTTCCGCCCCCAAAGGCTCACAAAGTCTGCTGGAACCAGTTATCACTTTTGTAAGAGACGAAGTGGCCAAGCCAAACCTGGGACACAAATACGAGAAATACCTCCCTTACTTGCTTACCGTTTTCTTTTTCATTCTGATCAATAACATATTTGGGCTGATTCCCGGGTCGGCGAACGTAACGGGTAATATCGCATTCACCGCTGTGCTTGGCCTGATCTCCTTTGTAGTGATCATGTTCAGCACCAACAAGCATTATT
>JBEBIF010000226.1:0-5988 GCA_040080515.1 Chitinophagaceae bacterium
ATTGAGTACGAAGGAAATACCTGCCTGATGGGAGTGGGGATAGACTTTACAGAACGGGTAAAGGCACAGGAACAAATCAAAGAGACGACAAGAAAATTGCGCCAGCTTACTGCTCACCTGCAAAGCATTCGGGAAGAAGAACGGAAAAGGATCGGCCGTGAAATTCATGATGAACTGGGGCAACAACTCACTGCAATAAAAATGGATGTATCATGGATCGATAAGAAACTACCAGCAGATGCAGGCCTGGTAAAAAGTAAATTGAAAAATATAATCGGATTGCTGGATGGCAGCAATCAATCATTAAGAAGAATATTGAGCGAATTGAGGCCGGGTATGCTGGATGAACGTGGGTTGATTGAAGCTATTGAATGGTTGGGCAGACAATTTACAGAGAATACAGGTGTATTGGTTGAGTTTAAAAGTACCGAAACTGAAATTAAGTTACCCGAACCACTGGCTATCTGCATATTTCGGGTGTACCAGGAAGCCTTAACAAATGTCATGCGTTATGCCGGGGCAAGTAAGGTCAGAACATCTTTTAGTTTTAAGGATGATATCATTAGGGTTACCATCGATGATGACGGCCATGGTTTTGACCCTGCTGTTATACAAAGCAAGCAAACATTTGGTATCTTAGGTATGAAGGAAAGAGTGGCATCGCTCAACGGAATGCTTAAATTGGAATCGACACCAGGAAAAGGAACCAGGATAGCCATCCACATTCCGTATCAGCCCGATCATTTTTAAAGAACCAGTGTATGAAACGTATTATTTTAGCTGATGATCATAGTTTTATACGCATGGGCCTCATTCAGATCTTAAAAGATGAGTACCCATCGGCAGAAATTAAGGAGGTGGAAGATGGTGATGCACTTATCAAGGAAGTGATGCTTCACGACTGGGATCTCGTAATATCAGACCTGGATATGCCGGGCCGCAATGGGTTGGAAGCCCTGGAGCAAATAAAAAAAATAAAACCTTCACTTCCCGTCATTATACTGAGCATGTACACAGAAGACCTGTATGCACTAAGGGTTATTAAAGCCGGGGCGTCCGGCTATCTGAATAAGAACGCCGCACCCACCGAACTGATCAAAGCTATTAAACGCATCTCCCTGGGAAGAAAATATATCACCTCTGATATAGCTGAGCAGCTATTGGCACATAGTGATGATAAAAAACCTCATGAAGTGCTTACTAACAGGGAGTTTGAGATCTTTAAACTCCTGGCCAATGGCAAAACGATCAGCCAGATCGCCGAAACTCTTTCTCTTGCCCTTACAACCGTAAGCACCCACCGCAGCAGGATTATGGAAAAATTGAACCTGTCCACCAATTCTGACTTAACCCGTTATGCCATAGCGCATAGTATCATTTCTGATATAGACCTTTAATTGTTTTTTAATGGTTTTGTATTACGTGTGTTAGTATAACTACTACACTAAAAACCCTTAAGCTTCTACTCTTTATATCTATGTGTTTTCTGTCCTTTGCATCAGAAATGAAATAAATGGTGGTACTAATTTTTGACAGATCAAAGCTTATTCCAGAAAGACTGATCAGTCTTATCTCGGAAGCAAAGAAAGGCGCCATCTTTTATAAAGCTGATACATACGAGAAAGCCACCGGGCTTTTAGATGAGCTTACTCCACAGGCAGTGTTACTGGATTTTAATTTCCCTGGTAATAGTGTCATCGAGTTGCTAAGAATGATCAGGAAATCAAATGAGAAGACAGTTGTAATTGTATTGTTTACCGTAGCTGACGATCATAAGCTGAAACTGTACAAAGAGCATGGGGCAGACTTCCTGTTCGATAAATACCATGAGTTTGAAAAAATACCTTCGGTAATTGCTACTATCCCTGCCATCTGATAATAAAATAAGAAAGTGAAAATATTAATCCTGGAAAAACCAATTAAAATGTACAAACAATTGCAAGAATGTGGTAAGTGGCTTAAGAATAAAGGAATTGTATTGTTTGTACTTTTTTTTTCAACAGCTATTATCCTTGTCGAAACCAGAACTATACCGGGCACAACTATCATTGCTTTTTACAGCAGTATTGTTTTTGCTCTTCTTGGAGGTCTGAGCTTCTGGTCTTCACAAAGCAGGGTGGCAAGACTAAAGAAGATAAGCAACGAACTGAAGCAGCAGCGGGAGCTTTTCAGAACAACATTAAGCAGTATTGCAGAAGGATTGATAACTACCGGGAAAAACGGTGAGGTGCTTTATATGAATCCTGCAGCAGAATTTATGACAGGATGGAAACATAACGACGCCTTACAACTGCCGGTGGAAAAAGTGTTCCAGGTGGCAAATGAGGAAACAGGTGAATCGGTTGATAATATTGTAAACCGGATTCTCAGTCACGGGAATGCCATCGAATGGGAAAATAATACCGTACTGAAATCGAAAACCGCCGGTAACCTGGTAATAAACAATAGCGGTTCACCAGTACTTGATGTGAAAGGTAAACTTGCGGGGGCAGTACTCGTTTTCAGTGATACGTCGGAGAATAAAGTAATTGAAAACAAACTAAAAGAACGGGAAAAGCAATACCGTGACCTGATCCAGAATTTACCTGAAGCGGTTTACACCTGTGATGAGTATGGATATCTTCAACTTTATAATAAAGCGGCAGTACGGCTATGGGGCCGTGAGCCAAAGCCAGGAGACGATGTGTGGTGTGGTTCCTGGAAAATGTTTAATCCTAATGGTACTGATTTGCCACTTGAGAATTCCCCGATGGCAATCTGCTTAAAAAATGGCAAGCCTGCTCATGGAAAAGAGGTTATGATCCAGCGACCCGATGAAAACTGCAGGCTTGTCATTCAGTACCCTTCCCCTTTATTTAATGCCGAAGGCCAATTGACCGGGGCTATTAACATGCTGCTCGATGTTACAGATAATAAAGAAAGAGAAATAATAATAAAGCATACAGAGGAAAAATACCGGAATCTTATTGAACAGGCAAGCGATGCCATCCTCATTTATTCTTTTGACGGGACCATCCATGAGTTTAATAAAAGCTGCTATACCATGCTGGGTTATACGGCAGAAGAGTATGGAAAGCTGAAACTTACTGATTTTCTTGTTGAAGACATTATTGTAGATCAGGATAATTATGCAGCAATACTGGGCGGAGATACCAAAACCATATACAGAAACCTGAAGCGGAAGGACGGCTCTCTTGTAGTAGCGGAAGTATCTGTAAAAATGCTTACAGATGGCAAAGCGATTGCCATTGCCCGTGATATCACAGAACGCCGGAATGCAGAACAGGCACTGGAACAAAGTATTAAAAGGTTTGAGTTGGTAACTAAGGCTACCAGTGATATGATATGGGACTGGAATTTGGTGACAGGAGAAGTGTACAGGAGCAAAGAAGGATGGGAGCAAATATTCGGGTCCGGCGGAGATGAAGATGGTGGAACAGAGGGAGATTGGGAATCAAGAATTCATCCGGATGACCTGGAAGGAGTTTCCCGGATAAAGCAAGAACTGTTCAATTCACCAGCTAAAGATTTCTTTGAAACTGAATGCCGCATACGCAGAGGCGATGGTACGTGGGCTTACATTCATGACAAAGGATATATCATTCGTAATGAGGAGGGCAAAGCTATCCGTCTTGTCGGGGCCTCCTCCGATATTACGGAAAAGAAAATAGCCGAGGAAGAATTAAAATCATCGGAAGAACGATACCGCCATTTATTCAATAACAACCCGGAGAGTATTTTGATCTGGGATGTTGATAGTTTGAATATTCTGGAAGTAAATGATACGGCTGTACAGGAGTATGGTTATCCAAGAGAAGAATTTACTGAATTGACGCTTTTGGATCTGAGGCCGCCAGAAGAGCATGAGAAGATCAAAACGTTTGCAAAAAAAATGAAAGAAAACCCTGTAAGATACGCCGGTATCTGGAGGCACTGTAATAAAGCAGGAGAAGATATTTATATGAGTATTGTATCTGATCAGATATCCTACAAAGAGAAAACTGCCATATTGGCCATTGCAGATAATGTAACGGAGAAAATAAAACTGGAAGCTAAACTGGAAAATGAACGGATCTTAAAAGAACAGGAAATAAAAGACGCCGTTCTTTCAGCCCAGGAAAATGAACGCCGGGCCATCGGCCAGGAACTTCATGATCATATTAATCAACTGCTTGCTACTTCAAGACTTTACCTTGGACTGGTGAGAAAAGAGAAAGGAGACTCAACATCCTTAGAAGAGGCAGACAACCTTATCTTTTCTGCTATTACAGATATCAGGTCCCTGTCTCACTCCCTGATACCGCCGGCTGTAAGTGAATCAGCTCTGGAAGAAGCCCTGGAAGATATTATCGGAAGGATATCAGAAACCACAGAAATAGCTGTTCATAAAAATTATTCCGGATTTGAAGAAAATATGATCTCCGATAAATTCAAGCTGACCATTTACCGGATAGTGCAGGAACAGTTTAGCAATATCATTAAATACGCCCAGGCAAAAAATATTCATCTGGATCTGCTTCAAAAGAATGATAAAATAATACTTAGCATCAAAGATGATGGTGTTGGCTTTAATACAACTTTGGGAACCGATGGTATCGGACTGCTGAATATCAGGACCAGGGCATCTTTATTCGCTGGCGTGATGAGCATCATTTCATCACCGGGAAACGGATGTGAGATAAGAGTTGTTTTCCCTTTTATGGAATCAAGTAATAATTAAAAACCAATATTTATGAGTAACACAACAGAAAAAATAAGCATCCTGATAGCGGAGGACCATACGCTGATAAGGGAGGCATGGAGTTTTATGTTCAATACTGACGAACGGTTTAAAGTGGTGGCACAATGCAGCAGTGGCGAGGATGCCATAGAAAAGACCATGCGCTATAATCCCCAGGTCATCATTATGGATATCAACCTGCCCGGGATCAGTGGTCTGGAGACCGTAAAACAAATAATGAAATTTTCTCCCGGCTCAAAAATCCTGGCTGCTTCACAACATCTGCATGAAGGGTTTGTATCAGGTATGCTGGGAGCAGGAGCTAAAGGCTACATTACTAAAACATCAGGTATGGAGGAAATGTTTACTGCCATACTTGAAGTATACAACGGAGGGACGTACGTCTGCAAGGAAATCAAAAACAAACTGGCAGAGAAGATGTTTTGCAATAATGAGGATAATGCAAAAGAGGCGAGATTAAGCAAACGGGAAATAGCGATCGTTGACCTGATCCGCCAGGGTGTTTCTTCAAAAGAGATGGCGCAATCATTGAACATTACCAAGAGGACAGTAGAAGTGCACCGGTATAACATACTGAAGAAACTTAACATGAAAAATTCTCCGGCGCTGGTAAACTATATTAATCAGAATCCCCATATGCTCTGGAGAAAAACGGCTGTGTAAGTTGAAAAGACCGGGAATCAAAAACCAGTTTTTCCGGGCAGATCCTGTTTCATCATTGTTTTGCAGGAGAAAGCTTTAATACTTCTTCTGCAAATTTCTCACATTCTGCCAGTACCGTTTCCAGGTCTTTGGATTTTACATAAGATCCCAGCACATGTTCGCCGGCATTGGGTATTGCCACTTGTCTTTTCAAAGATTCCGGTGTGCCCAATTGAGTGAACATCCTTTTCATCGCAGACACTTTTACCACCTTGTCCTGGTGCTCATCATCTTTAAAATAATACAAGAGCAGGGTGGGTTGAGTAACTTTTTTAAACGTGGATTCTTTCATGGTACTTTCAAGCAGTTCTTCCAGTTGCACCAGCGAGGCCGTAACATACTGGTTGTTCCAGTACTGTGCATACAAGGCCGTCGTATCATCAACTTTCCGGTGTTTACCCGTTACCATATGTGCTATCTGCAATCCCCAGTGATTATTCAGCAACCAGGCATTGGGATCATTAATAGCAATATTTGGAGAAAGCAATATCAGCCCGGCGATCTCCGGGTATTCTGCCGCCATTTTTAAAGCTAAGGTGCCACCG
>JBEBIF010000732.1:0-1224 GCA_040080515.1 Chitinophagaceae bacterium
CGGGCACCGGGTAGTAGATCATTGCAGGTATCTTTTGAGTGGCTAAAAATTCCTTCAGCCCGTCACGGTCCACCCCTTCCAGTTGCAGGGTATATTGATGAAACGCATGATGCGAGTATCCTGCCCTGAAGGGTGTGGTGATCTTCGGGTGGCCTGCAAAAGCCTGGTCATAGTAATCAGCTGCTTTCGTTCTTGCTGCAACATATTCATCCAGGTATTTCAGTTTTATATCCAGCACTACTGCCTGTATCGTATCCAGCCGGCTGTTGCAGCCCACCACATCATGATAATACTGGCGGCTTTGCCCGTGATTGGCCACCATTTTCATAGTAGCTGCCAGCGTATCATCATTGGTAAATATAGCACCGCCATCTCCAAAGCCACCCAGGTTCTTTGAAGGATAAAAAGAAGTAGTGCCGATATGTCCGATGGAACCGGTCTTCTTTTTGGTCCCGTCGGAAAAAGTGTAGTCACAACCAATGGCCTGTGCATTATCCTCTATTACAAACAGGTTGTGCTTTTTTGCAATGGCCATTATTTCTTCCATGGGTGCGGCATGACCGTAAAGATGTACCGGTACGATCGCTTTTGTTTTTGGTGTTATCGCTTTTTTTATGGCTGCCGGATCAATACAAAATGTTTTAGCATCCACTTCCACAAAAACCGGTGTAAGCCGGAGCAGGGCAATTACTTCTGTTGTGGCGATATAGGTAAAAGAAGGAGTTATCACTTCATCACCAGGCTGCAGCCCCAGGGCCATCATGGCAATTTGCAGGGCATCCGTTCCGTTGGCACAGGGAATCGTATGCTTTACCCCGATATAGGCAGAAAGATTGGCGGCAAAGTCGTGAACCGGTTTGCCGTTGATAAAAGCCGTGCTTTCAATCACCTCAATGACGGCTTTATCCACTTCGGGTTTTATCTTATGATACTGGGTTTTGGTATCCACCATCTGAATGGGTCGCATCAAAAAAAATTACTTTGAATGGTTCACTTTTATTTATGTCAAATAAATCATGCCTGTCAAAACAAGGCCTGAACCTGCAAACTCCGGATTCGACTTATTTGACCCTATTTGACTGCTCGACGACATGAAGGGCCTTCAGGCGGGCAAAAATAGTAAAATACGGGTAGTTTACCCGATTGCTTTTACATTTGCTCCTTATTTATAACCAACACATTGTCTGTATTTTTTTACAATATTTTCTTGTGGCTGTATAATGC
>JBEBIF010000227.1:0-5985 GCA_040080515.1 Chitinophagaceae bacterium
TGTATCGGAGATTGAATCGAACTAGCAAATGCAACAGCAAAACAGTTTAACCCTGTTCCGCAAGTAGATTTTTTTAAAACATTTGGTACGGCGCATATTAAAATTAACGTTCCGGTAAATGGGGACGAAGAAACCACAAACGCATATGATATTGAATTTGTAGGTGCCCGCAAAGAAAGTTATCGTTCAGATTCCCGCAACCCCGATGTGTTGCCCGGCACTATGAAGGATGACCAGGACAGGCGGGATTTTACCATCAATGCCCTCGCCATCAATTTAAATAAAAAGGGCTTTGGCAAACTGATCGATCCATTTGATGGAATAAAAGACCTGAAGGATAAAATAATAAGAACACCGCTCGAACCTTCCAAAACATTCAGCGATGATCCGCTCCGGATGATGCGGGCCATCCGCTTTGCCACCCAGCTGGACTTTACAATTGATGAAACCACCTGGCAGGGGATCATTGACAATGCAGAACGGATAAAGATCATAACACAGGAAAGGATTACGGATGAGCTGAATAAGATCATCGAAGCCCAAAAACCATCAATCGGGTTCGACCTGTTATACCGGAGCGGCTTACTCCGTATTATTTTCCCGCTTATGGTGGACCTTGCCGGTGCAGAATATATTGACGGGCACGGGCACAAGGATAATTTTTATCACACACTGCAGGTGCTGGATAACCTGTCAGCTAATACAAACGACCTGTGGCTGCGCTGGGCCGCCATACTACACGATATTGCCAAGCCAGCCACCAAACGTTTTGAAGAGGGACATGGCTGGACCTTTCATGGCCATGAAGTGCTGGGCGGAAGAATGGTGCCAAAGATATTTACCAAACTAAAGCTGCCACAGAATGAGAAAATGCGATTGGTAAAAAAGCTGGTGGAATTGCATCTGCGGCCGATCAGTCTCACAAAAGAAAACATTACCGACTCTGCTATTCGCCGTTTATTATTTGATGCAGGGGAAGATTTTGACTCACTGATGTTGCTTTGCGAAGCAGATATCACTTCAAAGAACAAGCAAAAAGTAAAACGGTATATAGAGAATTTTCAGCTAGTACGGCAGCGCTGCAGGGAAGTGGAAGAAAAAGACCATATCCGCAACTGGCAACCACCCATCACCGGTGAGATCATTATGGAAACATTTGGCATTCCACCATCAAAACAAGTGGGAATAATAAAAGATGCGTTAAAAGATGCCATGCTGGACGGGGTAATACCGAACACATTTGAAGCGGCATATGAATTCATGTTGAATAAAGCAAAAGAAATGGGATTAGCGCCTGTAAATCCCAAATCTTAAATCTAAAATCTTAAATTTGCTTTATGGCTATTTTAAAATTCAGGATCTATTTAGAAGAGGACGAGAGTGTGTACCGTGATGTGGTGATACGTCATACGCAAACCTTTCATGACTTGCATGAAGTGGCACTGAAAGCGTATGAGTTTGATAACAAACACAAGGCCACTTTTTTCCGCAGTAATGACCACTGGCTAAGAGGCCGGGAGATATCCCTGGAGCACTATGATAAAGAATATAAGGCGCCACCACTGATCATGAGCGAAACAACGATCGGTTCTGAAATAAGAGATCCCAACCAGCGGTTCATTTATTTATACGACTTTAATAAGAACTGGAGCTTCCTGGTGGAACTGATCAATGTGTCAAAAGATGAAAACCCCAAGATCACTTATCCATCTGTGATACGCACAGAAGGCATTGCGCCCAGCCAGTATGGCACCAAAGGATTGCTTGGACCAAAGTTTGCAGATATTGAAGAGAAATACGACCTGACACAAGTATCCGGAGACGGCTTCAGCGAAAAAGATGAAGAAGGAGAAGACGTAGGTTTGACAGAAGAAAGCGCCGGAGGAGAGGAAGATGCAGACGGAGTAAGCGATGAAGTTGACGTATAGCTTTCAATTTTGAATATTCTTGGCACAATTCCCTTCCAAAACAGTTATCATCATAGCAGGACCAACTGCTGTTGGTAAAACGGCTGTAGCCATTACCCTGGCTAAACATTGGGGAACACAGATCATCTCGGCAGACAGCCGCCAGTGTTTTAAAGAACTGAATATTGGAGTGGCAAGGCCATCCCTGGCAGAACTCCAGGAAGTGCCACATCATTTCATCGCATCACATTCCATACAGGAAGACGTTACTGCTGTAACATTTGAGGAATTTGCGTTGCAAAAAACAGAGGAGTTATTTACCAAACATAAAGTAGTGGTAATGGTGGGCGGCACGGGGTTGTACATCAAAGCATTCTGTGAAGGATTGGACGCCATTCCGGCTATAGATATAGCGGTCAGGGAAAATATTATAAAACAATATGAATCAGGTGGAATGGATTGGTTACAGCAACAGGTACAGCAAAAAGACCCGATCTATTATGCTGCCGGTGAGATACAAAACCCCCAACGGATGATGCGGGCATTAGAAGTGGTGGAAAGCACGGGCCAGTCTATTTTGTCCTTTCAGAAAGGAGAGAAGGTGAAAAGGGATTTCCGTATCATTAAGATCGGACTTGAGCTTCCAAAAGAAGAATTGCACCGGAATATCCATGCAAGAGTGGATGCCATGCTGGCAATGGGATTGATGGATGAAGTAAGATCTTTATCCGCTTACCGCCATCTTAATGCATTGCAAACAGTAGGCTATGCCGAACTGTTTGATCATCTCGATGGGGAAACAACCTTACAACAAGCGACAGATAATATTAAAACACATACCCGCCAGTATGCCAAGCGGCAGATGACCTGGTTTAAAAAAGACAAAGAATTCTTATGGTTTCATCCACAGGAATTGGAAAAAATAAAAGAGCACCTGGAGGATGCTCTTTCTAAAGAATAGTATGAGAACAGAAGTTATATTTTAAATCCAACCGTCAGCAGCACATTACCACCTGTTTCTTTCAGGTTAGCAAAAGTATTAGCCCTTGGCGAATTTACCCGGTACGGGAAGTTCACATCTTTATTGATGTGATGAACATAAGTGAGGTCAACAAACACCCCTTTATGACGATAGCCTAATCCGCCACTCAGGTTCATTTTATTTGCCTTCAGTGCTTTGTCCTTATACGGGTTGCTGTAATAAGCAAATCCTAACCGGGCCATGATCACTTTGAATTTTAATTCACCACCCAGCCGGAAATTAAAGGCGCTTTTATAAATAGCATCAATGGCTTCATTAAAAGGCTTGTAATATTCTTTTGATTCAGCTGTTTCTTCTTCATTGGAGCCAAACTTCATCCATTTATAGTTGGTATATTCAATATCTAATGTTACAAATCCTTTCTGACGTTCAATATTCGCCACTTCCCGGAATACATAGGAACCACTCAGGATTATTTTACCCGGAGTATAAGTAGTGTATTTGTATTGTTCATTTGTGTTGCCGGTGATCATATACGATGACACACTATCATACCCGGTAGCAGGAGCAAACAGTTTTTCAACATCCGTTGCCAGGCCTGAGCTAAATGTTTCTGTCAGCATCAGCATGTCAGGTGCATGAAAGGCAAGCCCTATCCGTATATATTCTTTAGGACGGAAGATCAACCCTGCTTTAAGATTCACGCCAATCCCTTTCAGGTTCATGTTTTCACGATAAGCCATGTAGTTAAAATCATTATCCAGGTCGCCGGAAGCATCCGACTCCCGGTAGTAGGTATTGCGGTCAACTTTTACAATGGGAATCCCAAGGCTGATACCACCCATGATCTTTTTAGTGAACTCATGACCAACACCCAATGTGATCTCTGTGATGCCACCACTAACTTCGGTGGTATGTTCCTGGTTGAGCAGTGAAGTGAATTCTGAACGGGCAATTACTTTTTTGGTTCCGCCGATGGTGGCCGTATCCACCAGGTACGTATATAAAGCCATTTTCGTTGGCAGTGATATATTGTTGTTGTTTAGCGCTTCGTCAATAGTAAGACCGGATGCAGCAAACTCATCGGCCAAAGGTTCGGCAAAACTGCTGTAATCATTCTGTCCGGTATAAACTATTTTTTGATTAAAATCTGCCACCCTGGTAACGGTTATGGCGAAACTGGTTTTTGCCCTGTGTCCAAAACCACCAAATACAAAACCAGAGGTTCCCAACCCGATATTGCTTTGGTTGGCACCCTTATTATTAGTGCCACGAAACAGTCCTGTTCCTTTCCCAAATTGAAATCCGGGGGTGATAGAGAAATCGGAAGTTTTAAAAAAAGCAAGTCCTGCAGGATTCACCAGGCTGGCAGTAGCATCACCACCCAGGGAGCCCATGGCACCACCAATGGCCTGGTTTCGGGCAGAGCCCATTTGTGGTTTCCAGGAAAGACGCAGGGCCTCTTCTGGTATTTGAGCTGCGGCTTGCTGTGCAGCCAGCACTGCAATGATGATATATAATTTCTTATTCATGATAGTATCGGTTAATCAGGGTAATACAATGCAGGAAACATTACGGAATGTTTCAGTAGTATATCCTGGATGTGTCAAAAAATTAATTTCTTCCGGGTCTGCTTACACTTCCGCCACTGCTGCCGGAGGAACTGCCCGATGAGCTGCTTCCGGAACTGCTGCTGGAGGAAGAACTGCTACTCGAAGGAGTATAGGTCCTGCTGGAAGAAGAGGAACCACTGCTGCCGGAACTGCCACTGTTACTATTGCGGTCAAAGATGGTCCGTAGTGTATTGCTTACTCCTTTTGGTTTGTTAGTATTACTGTTGGTATTATTATATGCGGGTCTGCCGGAAGTGGTTCTCACAATTGGTTTGCCACTGGTGCCGGCATTGGAATTATTGTAACTGGTATTGGTATATCCACCCAGATTGAAATTGCGGGGTTTTACAGCAGGTGTGATAGAAGCGATCTTTGGATTGCCATAGCTGTAATTGCCGTGGCAGCAGCAATAAGGGTTGTAATAATAATTCCAGGAATTGTAAGGGTTGTAATAAGAGCCGTAATAATAGTTGTATCCGTAGCTGTAGCGGTCGTAACTGTACCAGTCGTTCAGATCATTCCAGCGATAGCGGTTACTTACTTTCATTCTGAGGTAACGGTCGTCATAATAATCATCGTTGTAGGTGTAATCCCGGCGTTCTTCTTTTTCAGTCTTTTCATCTTCCTGCTGAGGTCGGGCAGCTGAGTAATACACATCATCAGGAGTTTGGCCGGATTTGTAAGCGGTGGTGCAGCTGCTTAAAACAGCGGCGGATACTGCCAGGAGTAAAATTGTAGATTTCATGGCAAATGATTTATCGGGTTAAAAATGAAGTTACTACTTTTGTGCGACTTTTAAAATTACACAATCGTTTGCGTAACAGGCCACAAATATTCAACCATATTCCTGATTTATTGCGGAGTACTGTGTTAATTTAAGTCTAAAGGTTACTAGTTACCTGTACCTGGTTACTTGTTACCTGAAAATCCACGAACCCTTATTTATTTGAAAACGGTATGAGCTATAAAAACCTTGAGATCTGGAAATTGGCAGATGAACTGGTAATTGAAATTCATGATATGACTTTGACGCAATTGCCCAAGTTTGAAATGTTTGAGGAGGGCGCCCAGATCCGTCGGTCCAGTAAGTCTCTTAAATCTACCATAGTAGAAGGATATGGGAGAAAAAGATACAAAGCGGAGTTCATCAAATTTCTCGTTTATTCATTGGGCTCCAGTGATGAAACCATGGATCACCTGGAAAATCTTTATAACACAAAATCTTTGAAGGATGATGCATTGTATAATTATCTTCATGGGAAATTGGAAATATTAGGAAAAAAAATAAACCTGTTTATTAAAGGGGTTGAAAATACAGAGTGGAATAAACCTGCATAGTAAAGAGGCCGGCAATCAAAAAGGGATTTTATATTGGAAAGTAACAAGTAACAAAAAACCAGTAACCAGTAAAATGAGCAAGGAAATCACTTCAAGAGCGGCAGACTATTCACAATGGTACAATGACCTTATTCCTGTCTCTTAT
>JBEBIF010000733.1:0-1221 GCA_040080515.1 Chitinophagaceae bacterium
ACATGATAATGGACAGCCTCTTCCCCGTACTTCTCTAATCTCTCTTTCTGAATCTCTTTGACGGCAATATATATTCAAAATCACTTCCCACGCGTTTTAAACGAGTATCAATAAATTGCGTTACCCGGTGGAAGTGTTTGAAGTCTATTTCTGATTCAGCTTTCTTTAAGGTGAGTGTTAAATGGGCAACATAATACTTGAACATATTGTATTGAACGTAACTGACCAGCTTTTTAACAGAATTGATGAAATTTACATAACGACCAGCAGGAATATAAAAAACTTGACCTGTATTTTTGTTCTTAAAACATCTGAAATTTAGGGGCATAATAGCCCCCTGAAGTTTAAAAATAGTTGAAAATTAGTTAAACCAAAAAGCGGGGATAGAAGAGGCTTTACTAATACTACAGCGGATTTTTTAACCGCTGCTAATCGAAGCAAGTACCCTTTTTCTATGTGAGCGATAAGCAACATAGTTTCTCCTCGTATGGTATTTTACAATTTCCAGTGCATATGCGATCGTGAGGGTTCTGTGCGGCAACACTGCCGCAACCAGTATCCGCGCTTGCTGCAATGTCAGTGCCGGAGTTTTTTTTAAAGCGAATCCGCAACCGGAGCAAGAAGTGCAGTGCCAGGAAGACATATATCATAGGTCGATGCCATGCAGGCCATGAACGGTGCTCATAATGATCCATACCGACCTGGCTCTTTCCATCCTGGAAGCATTGCTCTATCGGCCAGCGCATTACGGCTGCTTTGCACAATTCCGAAAGAGGAGTATCTTCCGGAGCATTCGAGAAGGCATATTTTATCTGTCCGTCTGTAGTGCGTCTTAAGAAAAGCCAAACAGAGGGTCCATTAGGCAATCCATTACGGGACGGATAGACTCTGAGGCAGGCGACGTCGGCCAAGATAGGCCCTTTTGCCCCTTCAGCAAGAACTACCTTTGACCAGGAACACCTTTTGGACTTGGCTATGTTACCGATCGTATATGTCTTGCCCTTTATAATGCGCGGTTTGCCGGGCCGTCTGCCGAGTCCTTGGTAAGACGGTAACCCCACAGTAGGTTTATGCAGAAAGACCTTGGTATTGGAGCGAATACCGGCAAAATAGTATTTCCCCTGCGGCAAGGATTCAAGGAATTCCCAGTCGGAACCAAATGTGGCGTCACAGCCGATCCATTTGGCAGGGAATAAATTAGTCTTGACGATTTTATCAATT
>JBEBIF010000734.1:0-1220 GCA_040080515.1 Chitinophagaceae bacterium
ATGCATGGCACACCCGGTGAGGATGGAAAACTGCAGGGCTATTTTGACACATTGAAAATTCCTTATACCGGTTGTGATGCGGCCAGCTCAGCTATCACTTTTAATAAAAGATATGCTACCGCCGTTGCAGGCATGTCGGGCATAGCAGTGGCAAAATCGGTGGTATTGATAAAAAATAATTTTACCAGCCCTGACGAAGTGGCGGCTAATTTAAAATTTCCTGTTTTTGTAAAGCCGAATAACGGAGGCTCCAGTATCGGGATGTCGAAAGTGGACCAATCGTCTGATGAACTGGGAGTGGCCATTGAAAAAGCATTTAAAGAAGACGACCAGGTGCTGGTGGAAGAAATGATCGAGGGCAGGGAAATCACAGTTGGAGTATTTAAATCAAATGGAAAAATAATAGTGCTGCCTCTAACCGAAGTAAAAGCACACGGTGATAAATCCTTTTTTGATTTTGAGGCAAAGTACCAGGGAAAGTCAACAGAAACAACCCCGGCCGAAGTAGATGATGTGGTGGCAGATAAAGTGCGGGATGCTGCCAGAAGGGTGTATGAAATATTTAATTGCAGGGGTGTGGTACGGATAGATTTCATATACAATGAAAAAGAAGCCAGGCCTTATATGCTTGAAGTGAATACGGTTCCCGGGCAAAGTGAGGCCAGCATCGTACCGCAGCAAGTAAAGGTGATGGGATGGAGCCTGAAGGAGTTTTATACTAAATTGGTGATGGAATGCCTTAGCGGAGTATAGGAAAGACAGAAAATCATTTTATCAAGAAACCAGGTTTATTAAATGTTTAAATTCATCACACATCGTCCATTATGGGTCAATATCCTGATTGGCGCTGTACTGGCGGTTGCTATTTTTTCATTGTTTCTGCTTTCACTCGACTGGATAACCGGGCATGGAAAATCGGCAACGGTGCCATCAGTATCCGGGAAAAAATATGACGAAGCGGTAAAGATCCTGAAGAAGGCTGGCTTTGATGTGGAGATACAGGATTCTATTTATGTGGATACGGCAAAGCCACGGACAGTGATCAGGCAATTTCCAGATGCAGATGAAATAGTAAAATCAAACCGTACGGTATTGCTGATCATCAGCAGGACCATACCACCAGAAATGGAAATGCCCAACCTGCTCGGTTATAGTTTGCGAAACGCCGAAATGGTATTGAAGAACATGGACCTGCGGATCGGAGACACAACCTTTAAACC
>JBEBIF010000735.1:0-1219 GCA_040080515.1 Chitinophagaceae bacterium
GCAATCACTCCGAGAATATTCCTTTCAGCAGGGGCTGCCGAAGGTCCTACTACAAAATCAGGCCCGCCCAGAAAGAAGAAATGCAGCGTATGGTCTTCAAGCATCAAGGCGGAGTACATCAGCTCCCTGATCTTCTTTGCCGCCGGAGTCGGTTCGACCTTGAACAGGTCATCCAGCGCTTTTGTGGAACATATATGATGGGCGGTCGGACATACGCCGCAGATTTTAGGCGTTATCCTCGGCATTTCCTCGGCAGGGCGTCCTACGCAGAACGCCTCAAACCCCCGGAGTTCCGGTATCTGGAAATAGGTCTTTGCAACATTGCCGTCGTCATCGAGGAAGATCTCTATCTTCCCATGACCTTCAAGCCGCGTGATCGGGTCTATCGTAATACGTTTACTCATATATCTCCATAATTATTAAGGGTCTCAAAATTGAATTTACATAAATCAGAAAATCTCCCCTTCCCCCTCTTTGCCAAAGAGGGGTATAAATCCTCACTTTGGCAAAGGGAGGTTAGGAGGGATTTTATAAATAATGTTGTCATTATTATGAGACTGTTAGTAATATAATTAATTTTTACAGCGTTACAGTGTTTATTGAACATATCAACTTTCATATGGGTTATCTGTGAAATGTCGCTTTAACATCGTTTAATATGCTGACCTTATGGTCGGCTTCCGACTTCATGCCTTCACCTTCGACCCTGAATCCTTTGCTTTCCAACCGTATCCTGCCTTGAGTTTGTATCATTCCCGAAGCTACCTCATAATCAATCGAGTCGGCAGTGATCCTGTAGTCCCGCGACCTGGCCTTTACGGCGCTGTCTGTTGTAAAAGTCCTTTCTGAAAGATCATAGAGACCCTTGTCAGCCTGAAGCGTAATATGGTCTTTTTCCACAACAAGATTGATATCGCTCAACTCGGCTTTATCTTCATTTTCTTTAAACTCCGCCTTGCTTGCAGTAAGGGTCCAGAGGGCCTGACCGTTCTTCTTCTGTACGATAGTTAAATTTTCAAGAAAAGAACCGCCTTTTACCTGTAAGTCCCCGCCGCTCTCTCTTCCCGCTTTCAGCACTATAAAAAGGGCGACAAAAAGCAGGACGGAAAGCCCTATCATTAAACCCTTCTTCATTTAAGAATACTATCATACAGGGAGAAGTATGTAAACCCTGAGGTTATTAAGCAACTAGCCGATTTTTCGTGATTATGATGAAAAC
>JBEBIF010000736.1:0-1218 GCA_040080515.1 Chitinophagaceae bacterium
TAAAAGGTCATCACGCAGGAGGGCAGACTCTAAAAATGGTCGTTGAACAAGCGAGAGATTTAGGTATAAACAATATCATTTTCTATACCTTTTCTACCAGAAAATATCGCTGCTGTTTGCTCAAGACTGTATGTATTTGATCTATAAAAATACACAATACTCGAAGTCACGCTAAGCATGGTCACAGTAAATATTCCAAGTACCACCATCATTTCTATAAAACTGTATCCTTTTCGATAGATCATGGGGTTAGTGTGAGTGACCCAACCGTTGGTCCCGAAACATCAATTGTGGTAGATGCAGTTTGATACCCCGAAAGTACGCCTTCTGCTACATACGTTGCTCCTGAAATACCTCCAAAGAATGCTTGGCCACAGGAAGTTGTGGTTGCTTGTGCTGAAAAACCACTACGAGTAAGCGTAACCGTAACTCCAGGAAGTAGAACTCCTCCTGAAGAAAACACACTCATTAGGAGTGAATTCGCGGTAGAAGGAGTCAGTACAAGATCAGTGTATTGAGTAGTGCCAGGTGAAAGAGAAATAGGTTGAGGTTTACAAGACTCCATCACATCATAGCTAGTAACACTAGGATCTTGAGATATTAGATAGGAATCCCACTCCATATTTGAAAAAGTCTGAACTGCACTTCCCCCTGTATCGCCCGTATTTGAATACTTATATATAGGAGCTCCCCCTCCAGTAGTACCCACTGTCTTTGTCCCTCGAATAGAAAACGGGATATTGGGAAGTGGCGTTGGTCCAGCAGAATATGACAAAGACCACTCATCTAAGGTAGGCGTTGTCGATGCGTCAATTGTAGAAAGTGCACCCTGCAGAGCAAGTCGGGGATATGTTGTTGTGGAAATTGAACTCAGCACAATTGGAGACGTTGAAAAGCCTATGCTATTCCCAGGCAACGCTATATCTGGAACAAGTGTCGCCACACCTCCCCCATCAACCTGCATAATTTGTAGCAAAATTGTTGTGCTTGCATTCGTTGTCTGCCCCCAAGACACTTGATCCCATGAGTAAAGATAGTTCGGCTGAGTTGTTGTCGAAAGCACAGTTCCCGACATCATATAGTCACTACCATTGGGTGCAAGCAACACACTTCCACCTGCAACCACCGTATTTGAAAGAGTTGTTATATTGGCTGTATTGGGAAAAATATCTGCAAACAATCCTGGAAGGACAGGTGTAAACGTGCGAACGATAAGAG
>JBEBIF010000737.1:0-1217 GCA_040080515.1 Chitinophagaceae bacterium
GGCAACAGAGGAAGAACTGGATGAGATTGCAGAAAAAGCAAAAGAACATGTACGGGACAGCAGAGCAGCTGCATGGGAAAAATTCATTACACCTGTAAAAAGCCAGGTGGCCCGGGCCACAGACCTGATCCATTCATTAGCAAATGCGCTGCCTGCTCAGACAGCCGTGTTGCAAAAGATGGCGGCCGAACTATCAGCCAACCGGGAACCGCTGCGAAGAGATGTGTTGAAAACATTAAATGCTGCTCTTGATCTTGCAGGAAATGCGGATGCTGCTTTTTGGACAAGAGATTATTACAATGACCTGCTTGCGGAGAATAAAAAACTATACAATACCCATCTGTATAATGAAGGACCAAAAAGTGCGTTGAAAGTGGAAGTAGTAAAAGCAGCTGTTGCCACTGATGCACCGCTGCTGAACGGGTTTGAAATATTGAACCGTTATTTCGATGAATTGTTTACTGCCAATCCTAAAGTAGTGGCCTTTGGTGAAGACCTCGGCTTTATCGGTGATGTGAACCAGGGTTTCAGTGGCCTGCAGCAAAAGCATGGCAACCAGCGGATATTTGATACCGGCATCCGGGAGCTGACAATAATGGGACAAGGTATCGGGTTAGCCATGCGGGGCCTGAGGCCCATAGCTGAAATACAATACCTGGACTACCTGTTGTATGGTTTGCAGCCATTGAGTGATGATGTCGCCACACTGCATTATCGTACTGCCGGTCAGCAAAGCTGTCCTGTTATTATCCGTACAAGAGGACACCGGCTGGAAGGAATCTGGCATAGTGGCTCGCCGATGGGTATGGTGATAAACGCATTGCGGGGCATGTATGTATGTGTACCGCGGAATATGACCCAGGCTGCGGGTATGTACAATACATTATTAAGAAGCAACGATCCCGGCCTGGTGATTGAATGCCTTAACGGTTACCGTCTTAAAGAAAAACTGCCATCTAACCTGATAGAGTTTACTGTGCCACTCGGCACACCCGAAGTAATAAAAGAAGGAGAGGACATTACCATTGTTTCTTACGGCTCCACTTTACGTATCATCCAGGATGCTGTACTGATGCTGGAGGCACAGGGTATCAGTTGCGAAGTGGTGGATGTGCAAACCTTGTTGCCTTTTGATATCGATCATAGTATTCTTTTATCACTGAAGAAAACAAACAGGATCGTTTTTGTGGATGAAGATGTTCCGGGAGGTGCTGCAG
>JBEBIF010000228.1:0-5955 GCA_040080515.1 Chitinophagaceae bacterium
CCACCTTACTCAGGTTTTCCATTTTGGCCATGTAGCGGTAAACGGATTTGATCAGGTATTCCAGCAGGTCAAAATTGCCCAGCTCATAATGTGCGATCAGGTGCAGCAACCGGGCATAGCATTGCAGATCGGTACGCAGATCGCCTTTTTGATTGATAATGCGGTTGAGATAATCAATCGCTTTTTCATTATCCCCGCTGCCAAAGTATAAGCAGGCTATCTTGTAATAAAATACCAGTACCCGGTGAGTGTCGAGGTATAATCCATACTCTTTCAGCATATCCTCCAGGAAGGGAACCAGCCGCAGCCCTTTTGTAAAAGTGCCTTGCAAAAAATACAGGTTGATACGGGCCGCATATAAATACTGATAGGCCAGTATGCGGTTGTTCTCATTTTCCTCCAGTTGTTTTTGCTTTACAAACTGTTCAAAGGATTTAATGCTTTTCGCCAGTTTATCGTGATTGAGCAAATTGAATTGAGCACCCATCAGGTTGTGCATTCCTTTTATATAACTGGCGGTTTCCACTTTCAGTAAACCGGGAAATTCTTCAAACAGGTTCACCCATTTTTGTGAATACCGGTAGTAGTGCAAAAAGTCCTGGCGGATAAATGCATACCAGACATAACACTGGTAGAGATATAACCGTTCGTAGAAACCCTTTACTTTAAAAGAATCAGGCGGCAGGTGCTGTTCAAAAAAGGAACAAATCTCTTTCAGGTCTTTTTCGTTCCTGGCATGACCATGCCTGATATACCAGCCATACAATTGCAGGGACAGATTAGAAAGCTGGTTCACCAATGATAACTGGGCATTCACCAGGTCCGATTCCTCAGTAAGCTTCTCTGCACGGTCCTGCATACTGCGTGTGATGAACAATGTCTCGATCTTTTTTTCAAAGAACAAAGCCTGTTGCAAATAAGTGAGCTGCTGATAGGCCCTGGCATTTTCTTTTAACCGCTCCAGTACTTTCAGGCTTTGGAGGTACAGACCCTTGTTAAACAGGATACGGGCATGGTCCATCTGTTCGTGTAGTTGAATATCGACATTCTCCTCATCTTTTATCAGGCGCAGGCTGGAAAGGATCTGTTTGTACAAATGTGCCTTTATGTTGGACAATTGCTGCTTCTTGATGCTTTTCGTTTTCTTTAGTAACACCTTCTCGTCGTAGTCCGTCATTTTATCCAGTGCATCAAAGAGTTGGATGACCTTCAGATCCTCTGTGGCCGTATTCCGCTTGGCGTAGAGCTTAAAATTCCTTTTTTCACTCTTTTCGAGTGATTTTACCAATTGGAACAGTGCGTCTGTGGAAAGGTTGGGCATCGTAATTCTGATATTTAAAACTCCCTACAGTAAAGGGTTTCAGAGGAATCAGGCTGGTTTAAAAGGTGTAAAATACCCCTTATTTTGATTTCTGCTCCCCCCTTTACAAAGGTAATTTAGTTGCAGAGGTTGTTTATTGACCGAATGAATATCAAACAAACCCGTCTGATCGCATCTGTTTAAATGTTATTGCCGGGCTGGAAATACAAAAATAAGTAGCCTGTATTCTTATCTCATCTAATTTATCAATTTATTATGGCAACAGGAAAAGTATACATTTTTGATACTACTCTTCGTGACGGGGAGCAGGTTCCGGGTTGTAAACTGAACGCAACAGAAAAGCTGGAACTGGCCTTACAGCTGGAAGAATTGGGAGTGGATATTATCGAGGCTGGTTTCCCCATCTCCTCTCCCGGTGATTTTGAATCGGTAAGCCAGATCGCAAAACATATAAAGAATACAACCGTTTGTGGGTTGAGCCGTGCAGTGCAAAAAGATATTGAGGTGGCAGCAGAAGCACTGAAATATGCGGTGCGGCCAAGGATACATACGGGTATTGGCACATCCGACCTGCACATAAAAGCAAAATTCAATTCTAACCGGGAAGATATTTTAGAACGGGCTATTCAATGTGTGAAATGGGCTAGGAACTTTACAGATGATGTGGAGTTCTATGCAGAAGATGCAGGCAGAACAGATAATGAATACCTGGCACAAGTGATAGAAGCGGTAATTAAAGCAGGTGCCACTACCGTTAATATTCCCGACACAACTGGTTATTGCTTACCCTATCAATACGGCGAGAAGATCGCCTATTTAATAAATAATGTTCCCAATATTGACAAAGCGATCATTTCCTGTCATTGTCATAATGACCTGGGATTAGCTACTGCCAATTCCATTGCCGGTGTGATAGCAGGAGCCCGTCAGATAGAATGTACCATCAACGGGTTGGGAGAAAGAGCCGGCAATACTTCACTGGAAGAAGTAGCCATGATACTCAAGCAGCATAAAGACCTGGGTCTGTACACTAATATCAAATCAGAACAATTGAATCCGCTCAGCCGTATTGTATCTGATACCATGCGGATGCCGGTACAACCGAATAAAGCAATAGTGGGAAGTAATGCCTTTTCTCATTCATCCGGCATACACCAGGATGGATTTTTGAAAGATGCGCAAACCTACGAGATCATTACCCCGGAAGAAGTAGGTGCCGAAAGTTCGAAGATCGTATTGACAGCAAGAAGCGGCAGAAGTGCACTGGCTTACCGTTTTCAAAAGCTGGGCTTTCAATTTGACAGAAACGATGTGGATGTATTGTATGCGGAATTTGTAAAAGTAGCAGATAGTAAAAAAGAAGTGGAAGATGCGGATCTGTCTACGTTGGCGTTGCAGTATCAGAATAAAGTGGCGGTAGCTTAGGCTAAGAGGTTAAAGGAGAGAATAAGGCAAAGAGAAATGCATCCCGAACCCCGACAGGGGTTGAATATGAATAACCCCGGGTGCAACCCTGGGAACAAAGATGAGCAGCCCGCAGGGTCCTGTGGACGAACCGAACGATGAAGAGTGCGATCCGCCACGGCGGACAAGCTGCAAGGGACGATGATCAGGGAACTGAAGCTGGTAACATAAATATTTATTCATTAAAAATTGAGGAGATTGCTTCGGCTTCGCCTCGCAAAGTATGCCAAAGACATTATTTGAAAAGATCTGGGAACAACACATCATCAAAACAATTGACGATGGACCATCAGTAATATACATTGACAAACACCTGATCCATGAAGTAACCAGTCCGCAGGCTTTTACGGGTTTGAATAAGCGGGGCATCAAAGTATTTCGTCCACAACAAACAGTCGCCACGGCCGATCACAATGTACCGACGCTTAACCAGCACCTACCTATCAAAGAAGAGCTGGGCCGCTTGCAGGTAGAAGCATTAAAGAAGAATTGTCCCGAACATGGCATTGAATTGTATGGCCTTGGACACCCCTTCCAGGGCATTGTTCATGTTATAGGGCCCGAACTCGGTATTACACAACCGGGCATGACGATCGTTTGCGGCGACAGTCATACTTCCACGCATGGTGCATTTGGTGCTATTGCTTTTGGCATTGGCACCAGCGAAGTGGAAATGGTATTTGCTTCGCAATGTTTGTTGCAAACGAAACCGAAGCTGATGCGCATTACCGTAGATGGCGAATTGAATAAAGGGGTGGTATCAAAAGATATCGTGTTATATATATTATCAAAGATCACAGCGAGCGGGGCGACGGGTTATGCGGTGGAGTTTGCCGGTTCGGCTATCCGCTCTTTAAGTATGGAAGCAAGAATGACCATTTGCAATATGAGTATTGAAATGGGTGGACGATGTGGTTTGATAGCACCGGATGAAACGACATTCAATTATGTAAAAGGAAGAAAGTTTGCTCCGCAAGGCGCTGAGTGGGATAAAAAGCTGGCACAATGGAAAGAATTGTATTCTGATGCAGATGCACTATTTGATAAAGAGATTTTTATTAAGGCAGAAGAGATAGAGCCGATGATAACTTACGGTACCAACCCGGGCATGGGCATTGGGGTGAGTGAAAATATTCCAACAACGGAGACGATCAATGAGAATGACAGATCAGGTTTGGCAAAATCATTAGCCTATATGGGATTGGAACAGGGGCATGCCATCAAAGGACAAAAGATAGATTATGTGTTTATCGGCAGTTGTACCAATTCAAGAATAGAAGATCTGCGGATGGTAGCCTCCTTTGTAAAAGGGAAAAAGAAAGCGGCCGGTGTGGAAGTGTGGATCGTACCGGGAAGTAAGCAGGTAGAAGCACAGGCAATCGCTGAAGGTATTGATAAAGTATTTGAAGAAGCTGGATTTCAATTGCGGCAGCCGGGCTGCTCTGCCTGCCTTGGCATGAATGAAGACAAGATACCGGCGGGTAAATATTGCATCAGCACCTCCAATAGAAATTTTGAAGGAAGACAAGGTGCCGGCGCAAGAACATTATTGGCAAGTCCGCTGACAGCTGCTGCTGCTGCAATAACAGGTTTTGTAACTGATCCAAGAAGCCTCCCCAACCCCTCCGAAGGAGGGGCTTTAAAGTCCTAAAACTTGAAGATTTTTATGAATAGCAAGAGTGAGCAATTAGATATCAATAGGAGTTCTCAAAATACCAGGAACCTAGAACCCCCTTTCAGGGGGCAGGGGGGCTTTGTATCCCGTTTCGTTCCCATCAATATCGAGAACATTGATACGGACCAGATCATACCTGCCCGTTTCTTGAAAGGGACGACAAAGGATGGGTTTGGTAAGAACCTGTTTCGTGACTGGCGGTATTACAATGATGATGAATCAAAGACAAGAGCAGATTTTCCGTTGAACATGTCACAGTTTGACGGCGAAATACTGGTAGCCGGGAAAAACTTTGGTTGCGGTTCGTCAAGAGAACATGCGGCCTGGTCTATTTTAGATTATGGATTTCGGGTAGTGGTGTCCAGTTTCTTTGCCGACATCTTTAAGAACAATGCACTGAACAACGGGGTGTTGCCGGTACAGGTAAGCGATGCTTTTTTGCAACGGATATTTCTGCAGGATAATAATACAGAGCTGACAATTGACCTGGAAAATCAAACCATCACCATCAACTCCACCGGCGAACAAGAGCATTTTGATATCAGCAGTTATAAGAAGACCTGTTTGCTGAATGGCTATGATGATATTGATTATTTATTAAGTATAAAAGAGGATATAGAAAAATTTGAAAACCAGAAGTTATGAGTAGTGAGTTACGAGCTGCGAGACACTAACTCGTAGCTCATAACTGGAAACTCGAAGCTGTACTAAAGAAAACTTACACCATGAAAAAAACAATCGCAGTAATAGAGGGTGACGGTATCGGTCCGGAAGTAACGAAACAATCCATCCGGGTGCTGAATGCTATAGCAGAAACATTCGGCCATGAATTTGAGTACCAGTATTGCCTGATGGGAGCAGATGCCATCGACAAGACCGGCAATCCGCTACCGGATGAAACGATAGAAACTTGCCTGAACAGCGATGCCATACTCTTTGGCGCTATCGGTCATCCGAAATATGATAATGATCCAACGGCTAAAGTGAGACCCGAGCAGGGTTTGCTCAAGCTTCGCAAGTCATTACAGCTTTATGCCAATATCCGGCCAATACATACGTATTCTTCGCTGGCCCATCTTTCTCCATTAAAAAGCAAGAACATAGAAGGTGTTGATTTCATCATCTTCCGGGAATTGATCGGGGGGATTTATTTTGGAAAGAAAGAAACTGCTGCTGATGGATCATCCGCCTCAGATGAATGTGCCTATAGCCGGGAAGAGATCGAACGTATTGCAGGCCTGGCATTTCATTTTGCCCAAAAGCCAAACAGAAGAAAAAAGCTAACCCTGATTGATAAGGCCAATGTCCTGGAAACATCCAGGCTATGGAGAAAAGTGGTGCAGGAGATGGCACCCCGGTATCCTGATGTAACGGTTGATTATATGTTCGTGGATAATGCAGCCATGCAGATCATCCTGAATCCAAAACAATTTGATATCATTCTTACTGAAAATATGTTTGGAGACATTATCAGTGATGAGGCCAGTGTATTAAG
>JBEBIF010000011.1:0-24617 GCA_040080515.1 Chitinophagaceae bacterium
GGAAATGTACTGGTGAAAAAAATTAATTATCTTATTAAAAAGGCGATCGTTGCAAAACACTTTGGCGATGATTTCGGAAAGGGGAATAAAAGTATAGTAAATGGCATTTCAATCTACTTCCCTTTTTTAAAAGAGGATTTTGAAATGCAATACTTTGATCTTTTTTACGGGAGGAATGCCAAATTCAAAGTGAATTTTTCCAACACGAACTGGGGTGAATTTATCAAAAGGGTGGAAAAAATAAGAGGTTGAATATTGTACTATTCAACCTCTCCGGTTATTTTCTTTTGGCAGCTTTTTTCTTAGCTGCCTTTTTTTTGGCGGGGCCACCACCAACTCTTTTGATAGGTTTTTTTTCTTTGGGCCACCAGGAACCCTGCCGATTGGTTTCGTACCAGTTGCTTTTGCCATATGGTTAATTTTTTCTAACCTATAAACAAATTCTCAAATCTCCAAGCTTTTCAGATTTTTCTTTCAAGCCCGGGTTTGAGGTTAACACATCAAACATAGTTAAAGCAGGATGGCTTTATATTATTTTTTTGACCCAATCCCAAAAGGTGTTTTCACTGTATGCTGCTGCAAATGCTGAGCAGATACCAGCAGGCCCCCCATACTGATCAATATCAGTTCTGCGAGTATTCAAATATTCATTAATTTTCCACTTCAATCATTAACTCAATTAACCTAATTCATTTTTATGTCATCCCCCGCTCCAGCCATATTCTGGCCGCATAGTGAACACTGGTCCGTTAAGATCCCGTTGCAGACCCCTCATTACCGGATGCCGGTAATGCAAGACAAGGGCTATGTGATCATGAAGACGTTAGATATTTCCCATATTCCCACGGCTGAATGGGAGAACCTCACTTATATGGACTGGAAAAGTGGTGGCGATACCAACTTTGCCCCGCTGGCTTCCTGCGATGGCACCAATGAGTGCAAAGGGTTTTGGGAAAATGGTAAAACTGATAAGGATGCCATTTTCACTCCCAATGCTGAACTATGTCCCAACCTGATGGCGTATATCAAATCTATACCTGCCAATTTCGGAAGGGTGAGGGTTATCAAACTGGAGCCACAAAATCATGACCAGGCCATCCGCTCCGTTCACCGCGATGATAATAACCGGCTAAACCCTGAAGATGAAGGCTGGGTGGTGCGCATGTGGATCGAACTGACCGATAACCCCGACAGTTATATGTTGTTGTATGATAGTGATGAAAATAATTTACCCATCAAAGAATCAGAGGCAAGAGTTCCTATGCCAAAAGGAGCACATTTTGTTGTAGATAGTCAAAGGCTATGGCATGTAGGTGTGCATAATGGCAGCAAGCCGAGGTACGCCGTGATCATCAGCACAGAAAGCTCCCCGGAGCTGGATGCGTGGATAAAAAGCAAACTCTGATCACGGATTCCGCGGATAAAGAATCACGGATTAAACGGATAAACAACCACGGATTCCACGGATAAAGAAGTATGGATTAAAAAAGGATTAATACAGCCATTTTGGCGCAACTGTATTAATCCTTTTTTAATCCATTAAATCTGCGAAATCTGTGATCACTAATTGAGCACACTTTTCTCTTTTACGATCTCCGCTTTTTCCTGTTCCTTGATCTTGCCCCAGCCACCGACAATATTCCGGAGATTGTGTATGCCTTGTCTTTTTAATAGTGAAGAAGCAATGACGCTGCGGTAGCCACCCGCACAATGTACATACAGGTTTTGTGTATCTTCTATATTAGCCATACTGGCGGGATCGACCAGGTCATTAAGCGGCAGGTTCACGGCGTCTTTCAAATGGCCGTCTGCAAATTCTGTTTCGCGGCGCACATCCAGTACCACCAGGCTTTCATCATGTGGTATATCCATCATCAGTTCATCGGCTTCCACATCAATGATCATATCAACAGGTTCACCGGCGGCTGCCCATGCTTCAAAGCCGCCGGCGAGGTAGCCTTTCACTTTATCAAAACCTACACGGGCCAGCCGGATAATAGTTTCTTTTTCTTTACCCCGCTCGGTTACCAGCACCATAGCTGTTGTAAAAGGAAGCAGGCTGCCGGCCCATTCTGCAAAACGGCCTTCGAGACCAATAAAAATGGAACCGGGAACAAATCCCTGTGTAAAGACAGCCGCATTTCTTGTATCGAGGATAATAACCTCTTCGCTGAGCAATTTCTTAAAAGCTTCAATAGATAAAGCAGTTAACCCTTCAGTAAGTACTGCGTCCAGGCTATCATAGCCTTCCTTATTTATTTTAGCATTGATTGGGAAATAAGAAGGGGGTGCTTCAATACCATCTGTTACTTCTTTGATGAACCTTTCCTTACTGGTTGCTTTTATTGAATAGTTGGTTTGCTTTTCCGCAGGAGCTGCCGGGCCCGTGTGCGGGATAAACGATCACCTCATCGGCCAGCGGAAATAATTTTGACTGAATGCTTTCATACATCATGCCGGCAAGATCATTCATGGTTATTTCAGCGTCTTTTTGTGCGAGGTCGGGGCGGCCCACATCACCTACGAACAAGGTATCTCCTGTAAATACACAATGGTCTTTACCGGTTTCATCTTTGAGTAAATAGCAGGTGGATTCCATTGTATGCCCGGGTGTATGTAATACTTCAATGGTAAGGTTACCGATGGTAAACAGTTCTCCATCGGTTGCAACATGCACCGGAAATTTTGTATGGGTGCCCGGTCCATATACTATAGGAGCATTGGTGGCATTACCCAGGTCCAAATGGCCGCTGACAAAATCGGCATGAAAATGCGTTTCAAAAATGTATTTGATAGTGGCTTTTCTTTCATTGGCCAGTTCCAGGTAGGCATCTATATCCCGCAAGGGGTCAATCACAGCCGCTTCGCCATTACTCTCCACATAGTAGGCTGCCTCACTCAGGCAGCCGGTATATAATTGTTTGATAAACATATCTGCGTATTTACCGGGTAAAATTAGCCATTTACCAATAAAAAAGTCCCGCTAAAAGCGGGACGATTCGTTGAACGGGGCGATGGTTAATCAATTAACAGTTCAGTTACAAACTTGTTCAATTGTTTCAACTTTCCGTAATTCACAGAATAGTAAATGTACTTTCCCTCTCTGTTGGTGTCAACAAAGCCTGCCTGGCGTAAAATAGCTAAATGCTGTGAGGCAACGGATTGCTCCAGCCTCAGCCTTACAAAAACTTCCGTTACTGAAATCTTTCCCTGTTCGTCAATCAACTTCAGGATTTGTTGACGAAGCTTGTGATTTACAGCCCGTAAAATCAATGCTGCTTTTTTTACGTTCAGCAGGTCCACCTTCAGAGAGTCCCCATTGTCTGCCTGGTTGTTAAGCGTCAGCGAGTAAGTGTTCATGGTCAAAGGTTATAGTAAAAAACAAAAATACAACGGAAGGATTCTCTTTGCAGTTCAGAATCGGCAATCAGATGAATAGTACTCATATTATTTTAGGGTTGGATTATAGAACTCTTTTATATAAAGGGGCGTAATATAAGCAGTATCAACAAATTTATTGCATAAAAAATCGTGACAGGCAAGTATTGCAAGATGAGAGGCATTACTGATCGTATTACTGTACGATGCTCCGGGATGGGTGATCATGGATCGTACCTTCCTGCACCCGGTTCCGCAAAAAAGTACGGCATGCGAGGACAGCATTTCTGAAAAACTGTTTTCATCAATAATTATTGCCTGTGGCGGATCCTTTTCAACCAATTGCTTGTCAAATGCTGCCGTATAAACTTCCATTCTTCTTGCATCAATTACCGGGCAGATCAGCTCTTGTGCTTCGGTCTGCACCGCTTTTGCAAGAATTTTAAGGCTGCTGACTGCAATTAATGGAATACCAGTGGCAAAGCAAAACCCTTTGGCAGCAGAAAGTCCTATCCGGACACCTGTATAAGAACCGGGCCCGATATTTACCGCGACTGCCTGCAAGTCTGCAACAGTTAACCCATTACTTTTTAAAAGCGAATCAATAGCAGGATGTAACCAGGAAGCATGGTCATTACGGCTTTCATTTTGTACCAGCCCTACTACTTTTTCGTTCTCCGCCAGGCATACGGATGCTATGTCTGCAGCAGTGTCTATGTTAAGAATAAAGCTCATGTCAGTGTCCTGCTTCTTTTATAAGTAAAGGGGAAGGCTTATAGCGGGGCTGGCCGGAAAATAATTTATCCAGCAGGGAGCAAATATTTTTCAACCCGATCTGTTGCGCCCATTCAAAAGGTCCATAGGGATAATTAGTACCCAGTTTCATAGCGGTGTCTATTTCTTCTTTGGTGCTTACTTCATCCTCCAAAGTATAAAAGGCTTCATTAATGATCATGGATACGATGCGGGCTGAAACAAACCCGGGAACATCCGGCACCCATTCAACAGATTTATTAATTGCTGAAAAAACAGCAGAAGCCTTATCCTTTATAGCGGGGTCACTACTTGCCACTTCCACCAGTGGTCTGTTTAAGAAAGTGGGCCACCCGTTTAAACGGATAAAATGGGAGGGGAGTTGCCTGTTTTTTTGCAACACGTCATTGATGATAACCGGTGTATCAGTAAGTGCTTCCCACGCAGCAGCCAGCCCCGGATCATTGGGAAACAAAAGATGGATATAAGCTGCTGCACCCGGTATTACAGCTGGGCGATCCAGCCATAGTATTTCGGTGCCGGGCTGCATCCCCTGCGCCAACAGTTCTTTTTTTGTCCATTCATCAGCTACAACACCAATCAGCATTATTCTATTTTTTGCAAAGAAAACGTATAAAGCTAAATTCGTCTTTCAAATTTCTTTGATCCCTCCTTTTGGAGAGGGTTGGGGAGAGGTAAAAATAAAAGCATGAGTAAAACCATCATCACCACCCCGAATGCCCCTGCTCCCATTGGTCCGTATAACCAGGCAATACTTACAGGTAACCAGCTATTTATATCCGGGCAGGTTTGCATTGATCCTGCTACAGGAGACTTAAAGAACAAAGATATACAGGAAGAGACCCACCAGGTGATGCATAACCTGAAAGCCATTTTGCAGGAAGCCGGAATGGACTTTGGAAATGTGGTAAAAACCACCATTTTTATAACGGATATGAACCAGTTTGGTGAAGTGAACCAGGTATATGGTAAATATTTTGAAAGTGATTTTCCTGCCCGGGAAACAGTGCAGGTATCTGCCCTTCCCAAGTTTGTGAACGTGGAGATCAGTATGATTGCGGTAAAAGGCTGATATTAAATAAAACAAGCGCCTGTTTTTCCCCGGTATTGTTTTCATCTATTTTCTTACATTCGTAACGCCAAACAGAACTGGTTTATAAACACTTCAATTTTAATCATGAGAAAAGCTTCTACACTTTTTCTTCTTACACTTTTTTTTGCTTTTTCAATTGCTTCGCTAACCATCGGTTGCGGGCATAAAAATCAAAACCCCACCGAAGGGGAGTTTGAAGAAGAGGAAAATGATAAATACGATGGCATGGACCGTGCCATTGCGTATGAGATCGAACAAACAAAAGATCCGGCAACCGGAAAAGTACCCTGGGAAAAGTGGCGTATTGCGATGGAGCAAACGCAACAGGCAAAACTTTCTTTTGCCGGCAGAATAGAAGCTCTTTCCTGGATAGAAAGAGGACCTAATGGGGATTTTGCCCGTATTAACGGTAATAACCGTCAGAATGATGACCAGACCTCCGGAAGGATCAGAGCTACCATGGTTGACTCATTAGACCCCACCCATAAAACTGTTTTTGTGGGTAGTGTGGCAGGTGGATTATGGAAAACAACAGATATCACTGTGGCACCTGCCAACTGGGTACCTGTCAACGACTTTCTTGCCAACCTTTCTATAGCAGATATCTGCCAGGACCCCCGTCCCGGATTTCAAAATATAATGTACCTGTGTACCGGCGAATCGTATTTTAACGCCGATGCGGTAAGAGGTGTGGGTGTTTTTAAAAGTGTGGATGGTGGCGCCAACTGGAACTTCTTACCGAGCACCAGCACTTTTTTGAATGGTACCCGGATCTTGTGCGACCATTTGGGAAATGTATATGTCGGTACAAGGGGCAGTGGTTTGCAACGTTCTGTTGACGGAGGCTCTTCCTGGACCAATATCACTCCCTCGGGAATAGGAGTTGATGTGTGTGACCTGGAGATCAGTACCACTGGCGGCCCTGCAAGAATGCATGTAACCACTGGTATCTTCAGCACAGCGGGTTATCGTTTTACTGACGTTCCGGCTACTGTTACATCTGGTGCCGGCTGGACTACAGCCACAACTCCTTTTACAACTTTTAACCAAAGAACAGAGTTGGGAATCGCCGGAGATAATCTGTATGCTTGTCCGGATAATGCCAGTCATATGGTACCTACCATCTGGAAATCAACTGACGGAGGCGTTAACTGGACCGCAACAGGTACTCAACCAGGTGGTGCTACCTGGGCAAATGGCCAGGGCTGGTATGATATTTCTTGTGGTGTTAACCCTGCTAACCCCAATGAAGTGATCGTTGGCGGACTTGATTGTTATAAATCAACTAATGGCGGTGCTTCATGGGCACAAATATCCCGTTGGGTCGGACCTTCCGCTCTTACTTATATCCATGCCGATCAGCATGATATTCAATGGTGGGATGGTGGTTCCAAACTTTTATTTGCCTGTGATGGCGGTATTCATTATTCCACTAACGGAGGTACTGTTGCATCCGATAGGAACAAAGGTCTTCGCATAAAACAATTCTATTCAGTAGCCATTCACCCTACTGATGTAAATAACTTTATTGCCGGTGCACAGGATAACGGTATGCACCGCCTCAATCACCCGGGTCTGGACAGCTCTATTGAGTTCTATGGTGGCGATGGTATGTTTTGCGCTTTTGACCAGAATGAGCCACAGTTTCAATTTGGAGCAGCCTTTAATAATAATATCAGGAGAACAATAAATGGAGGTGTTAGCTGGGGTAACGTTTCTTTTACCGGAGGCCGCTTTGTCAGCCCCTGGGATTATGATAATACCGGCAACAAGATCTATATGTGTTCCGGAAATGGCAACTATATAAGATGGGATAACCCTCAGGGCGGGGCCGTTGTTTCCCCCACAGTTACAGTAGGTGACTTTGGTGGTCTGCAGGTATCCGCTGTTCATGTTTCCCCATACACAGCAAACCGGGTATTTTTTGGCACCAGCAATGGTTCCACCAGCCGGTTGGTACGGGCAGATGATGCACATACTGCAACACCTACCACTACTATTATCACTCCTCCGGGATCAGCTGGTTTCTTAAACTGCGTGGTTACCGGTTCTTCAGATCAAAACCTGATCGCCTGTTTTTCAAACTTTGGCGTTACTAACGTATGGGTATCCACTAATGGAGGCACCACCTGGACAGCCAGCGATGGTAACCTGCCTGATATGCCGGTACGCTGGGCCCTTTTTCATCCTGATTCCGATACAAAAGCTTTCATAGCAACAGCCACCGGTGTTTGGGAAACGGACCTGCTGAACGGAGGTTCTACCGTTTGGGCAGCCAATTCCTCTTTCCCTAATGTAAGTACAGATATGATCAAGTATCGTCCAATGGACCGTACTATCGCTGCCGGTACACACGGCAGGGGTGTTTGGACCAGTATCATTCCTCCTCCTTCAGGATTTACATTTGATAACCCTCCGCCAACAGTTGGCACTTGTCCCACACCTGAATCAATGGATGTAGTGCTGGGAACGATCTCTAATGGTGGGTTCACTAATACTATTACTGTTTCTTCCAATCCTCCACCTGCAGGAACTACAGTAAGCTTTATTCCAAGCTCATCTGTTACACCCGGAAACTCTGTAACGGTTCGCCTGAGCGGAGCCAACACACTGTCAGCCGGTACTTATACATTAACGATAACCGGAACGGCAAGCGGAGCGCCAACTCAAACCAGGGATATCAGCTATGTAATTAATCCCGGCACACCTCCGGCCATTACGGCACAACCCGTCAACCAAACACTCTGTGCAGGCGGTAATACTTCATTCAGTATTACTTCAGCCACAGCTACCAGTTTCCAATGGCACCTGAGTACCGACGGGGGAGCAACCTATAACCCTGTCACCAACGGAGGTGTATATAGCGGTGCAACCACTGCCACATTGAGCCTGACCGGAGTTACTGCCGGACTGAACAATAACCGCTATCGTTGTATTGCGTCCGCCTTATGCGGAAGCACTACTTCCAATGCAGCCATCCTTACGGTGAATGCACCTGCGGCCATTACCAGCCAGCCGGCAAGTGTTTCTTTGTGTACCGGGGCTAATCACACCTTTACTGTGGGTACTACCGGTACCTCACTTACTTATCAGTGGTATCTGAGCACAGACGGCGGAGGTACCTTTAATATACTTCCAAATGGTGGTGTTTATTCAGGGGCCACTACTGCCAGTCTGACCATAACAGGTATTACAGCGGGTCTTAATAATAATCAATACCGCTGTGAGATAACGGGCATCTGTCCTCCATCACCATTAACATCCAATGCAGCTACCCTTACAGTAGCCACTACATTGAATATTACCGGGCAGCCGGCAGATGTAACGATCTGCGAAGGCAGCAATACCAGCTTTACAGTGGCCGCAGCCGGTGCCGGCACGTATCAATGGCAGCTGAGTACTGATGGTGGTGCTACGTATAATAATGTTACCAATGGTGGTGTGTATGGCGGTGCTACTGCAGCTACATTAACGATCACAGGAGCAACGGCATCACTGAATAATAACAGGTACCGTTGTAATCTTACCAGCGGATGCGGAAATGCCACATCCAATGCAGCTGTGCTTACCGTGAATACGCTCCCGGCACTTACTTCCAACCCGTCAAACGCTACTGTTTGTACCGGTACGAACCATACATTCAGTGTTGCTGCTACCGGAACAAGTATCAGTTACCAATGGCAACTAAGTACTGACGGCGGTGCCACTTACAATAATGTAACCAACGGTGGTGTATATTCAGGGGCAACAACTGCCAACCTGACCATCACGGGTGTTGTTATTGGTTTGAACAATAACAGGTATCGTTGCGTGGTAACAGGCACTTGTGCACCTGCGGCTACATCAACCGGTGCTATTCTCACCGTGTTGACAGCTGTTATTATTACCAGCAATCCGGTTAACCAGACCATTTGTGAAGCCACGAATACTTCATTCACCGTGGTGGCAGTAGGTACAGGATTCCAATGGCAGGTAAGTACAGACGGAGGCGCTACGTTCAACAACGTGACCAATGGCGGTGTTTACAGTGGTGCCACTACGGCTACCTTAACACTTACAGGTGTGCCACCAACATTTAATAACTATCGTTACAGGGTGGTGGTCACAAATGGCTCTTGTACGCCAGGCACTTCCACCGCAGCTATTTTGACAGTCAATACGTTCCCGATCATTGTTACCGCTCCGCAAAACGCAACGATATGTGAAGGTGGCAGTCCCACATTCAGCGTTGCTGCCACTACAGCAGTGGGTGTGCTTACATATCAATGGCAGGTAAGTACAGACGGTGGCACTACCTATACCAATATAGCTGGTGCTACTGCAGCCAGCTTTGCACAAACAGCTGTTCCTTTGGGGCAGAACGGTTACCGCTTCCGGGTAATTGTAACAGCAGGTTGCGGATCTGTCACTACATCAGCTGCTGTGCTGACTGTAAATGCACTGCCGGTGATCTCTTTCACCTTACCATATGTGATCTGTCTGTCTGATCCGTCACTTACACTTAGTGCCACACCTGCCGGTGGAGCATTCAGCGGACCAGGCGTGTCGGCCGGATTGTTTAATCCATCTCTTGCCGGATTGGGACAAAAAACCATTTTGTACACAGCAACCAATGCAGGATGCGTATCTGCTGTATCCAGGTTGATACAGGTAAATGAATGTGGCGAACGTCACCTGACACTCGAGCAATTTGGTGCTACCGTAATTTACCCAAGCCCGAATAACGGACGGTTCAGTATCCGCATGCAAACTGACCTGTACACCAAATTGGGAATGAAAGTGTACAACGGTATGGGTGGAATGGTACGATCAGAAATCTTTACCGGTATCGGGTACGGAAGTATCATACCTGTTGATCTTTCTAATGTACCAAGCGGAACCTATCACCTGTTCCTTTACAATGATGAAAGAGGAGGAGTATCGAAGAAAGGAGTAAGCATTGTTATTTATAAAGACTAAACAGAAATAGTTTATTTCAAAACCCGTTCTGCCACCAGCAGAACGGGTTTTTTTGTTTGGATCAACGACAGTTGTTTTATGTGGTTCAATTTGTTTATGAATTTGGTCTAAATTGTATCAGAAAGTAATGCATGAGAAAACTGCTGCGGTTCATATTATTAAAACCCGTTTTGTGGGCGGCTAAAAAATTTTCTTCCAAACCCAACAGAGAAAAAATATTTGAGGCCTTGTCAAAGCTGGTTGATACGATCCTGAAAGAACCGGGAAAGAAAGGACCGGTTATTCCCTTTGATCCACAAACAGACAAGTTCATCATCTTCTCCGACCAGCATAAGGGTCGCCGCAATGGTGCTGATGATTTTATACAGGCCGAACCCAACTACCTGGCGGCGCTTGACCATTACAATGAAAAGGATTACTTCTTTATCAACCTTGGCGACAGTGAAGAACTATGGGAAAACAACCTTTGGCAGGTGAGAAGGAAAAACAAGGCCACATTCGAAGCGGAGAAAAAATTTCTGGCAAAGAAAAAATGTATAAAAGTATTCGGCAATCATGACCTGTTTTGGGACAATGACCCTTTTGCCTGGTTACAATTAAGGAGCATCTTTAAAGAGAAAGTAAAAGTGTATGAAGGAGTGGTTCTAAAGTCGGTAGTCGGTAGTCGTGAGTCGAAAGTAAACAGCCAGGAAGCCGGTGTATTAACTACTGATCATCGACTACCGACTAACGATTGCTCCCTTACTATTTTCCTCACCCACGGTCACCAGGGAGATGCGCAAAGCGATGGTAACTGGTTCAGTAAATTTTTTGTAGCTAAGATATGGGCACCACTACAGGCATTGCTCCGCATCAATCCTAATACACCTGCCTATGATGCTGAAAAGAAAACGCTGCACAACCATATCATGTATGAATGGTCGGCTGCGCAAAAAAATATGCTGCTGGTTACCGGCCATACTCACCAACCAGTGTTTGAGTCGCTGACGCACCTGGAACGGTTATACAAACAATTTCAATTGGCGGAAAAAGAGCAAAATAAAGAACAACTAACCAGCCTGCTGGATGAAATTAAAAAAAGAGAAAAGGAATTCACGGCAGTATCGGTGGACTATATGAATATGAAACCTTTTTATTTCAATACCGGCTGCTGTTGTTTCAGCGATGGTGATATTACCGGGATAGAGATCTCTGACGGATATATCCGGTTGATAAAATGGTCGCTGATAAAAGGAAAAAGTGAAAGGATTGAGTTACAGAAGCTATTGTTGAAAGAACTTGTGGGGCAGGAAAGGGAATAGCCATTAATTGAAAAGCCCCCGTATTACACGGGGGCTTTTTCTGGTATTCTTAAAATCCTTTTTTCTTCCAGGTATTATTCTCCCTGTTCCATTCGGGAAGTTTTTTGCCGGGGTCCAGTATCACATCTGATATCTCGCTGGTGGTGGGCACGCTGAATGTCCATTCCGCTCCCCGCTGCCATACTTCCACCGGCAGGTCGATCTTATGTTCTTTGCCGTTGGTTTCTTTTACCAATACGGTAACGGGCATTATCATTTTATCCAATGCCTCAATTGTTATGGCTGAGCCGTTCTCTGGTTTTTCATCTTTATAGCTTACTTCCTTTACTGCCAGGTCCAGCTTCCAGGTGTTCAGTACCCAGGCCCGCCAAAACCAGCCAAGGTCTTCACCGGAAACATTCTCCATTGTATGAAAGAAATCCCATGGCGTGGGATGTTTAAATGCCCATCGGCTGACATACTCCCGGAAAGCAGCTTCAAACCGCTCTTTACCCAATACGGCATCCCGCAGGGCTGTGAGCATTTGCGCCGGTTTCATATAAGCGGCTATTCCCAAATTGCTTTGTTGAATGGCATCAGGAATATTATATAAGCCATCCATATTTTCGCCAAATACATATTTCACCATGCCCGGATCATTCGGCTCACCAAAAAAGCTGGCCGACTTGAATTCTCCTTTGTTAAATGCCTCTGTAGATCCGGCATTGATAAATGTATTAAAGCCTTCATCCATCCAGGCATATTTCCTTTCATTGCTGCCTACGATCATCGGGAACCAAGTGTGGCCAAACTCATGGTCCGTAACACCCCAAAGATCTTCACCGGAAGAACCTGCACTGCAAAACACTATGCCGGGATATTCCATACCACCCACTATACCACCTACATTGGTTGCAGATGGATATGGAAACTCAAACCATTTTGAAGAATAAAACTCAATACTGGCTTTTGTAAATTCGGTAGAACGCTGCCAGCCATTTTTTACAATGCTTTCGGCAGGATAAGCACTGATGGCCATACATTTTTTTCCACTGGGCAAATTTATTTTAGCCGCATCCTGAACAAATGCTTTTGAAGCAGCCCATGCCACATCTCTTGTGTTGGTTATTTTAAAATTCCAGGTAGTGCTGGCCGTTTTGGGTCTTGAGGCAGGGTCTTTTACTTCCCGGGCACTACGGATCATCACTGTGTTATCGCTGTTCTTTGCAGCATCCCATCTTTTTAATTGTTCTGCCGTATAGCAATCCTGCGGGTTTTGCAATTCTCCGGAGCCAACCACTATCAGGTTTGACGGGGCCGTAACAGAGAAATCAATATCTCCGTATTCCAGGTAAAACTCTCCGGCACCCACATACGGAAGGGTATTCCATCCCTGTATATCATCATATACCGCCAGGCGTGGAAACCATTGCGCCACCTCATACACAATTCCGTTTTTGGATTGTAATCTTCCCATACGGTCTGTTCCATATTCAGGAATCGTAAATTCAAACTGGATAGATAGTTTCACTTTCCCACCGGATGATCTCAGGGCTTCCTGCAACCATACCTGCATCCTGGTATCGGTTGTAATATATTTTGGTGTAAAGCTGTTGCCGTTATATTCAACAGAAAGAGATTTGATCACATCACCTTCAGTAAAATTGGCATTTGCCCAGCGGCCACCGGTTTCTGTAGTGGTAGAAGAGCCACGGGAATTTTTCTTATATATATTCTGATCGAGTTGCAGCCAGAGGAATTTTAAATTATCAGGGCTGTTGTTGGTGTAAGAGATTGTTACATCACCGCTTACCGTATGTTTGGCGGTATCAAGGGTGCAAGTGATCTTGTAATCGGCCCGGTTTTGCCAGTATTTGGGACCAGGTTCGCCACTGGCACTGCGATAGTCATTACCAGGGTAAGGATAGAATTGCGGATTAAAGGCTTCTTTATGATCGTAAGTGGATTGGGCAAATAAACCAGTGAACATAACCAGGCCAAGAATACTCAGGACTAATTTCTTCATAAAACGATTTTATTTAAGGTCTGAAAGATAGGTCAAAAGGCTGCAAGTGGGATACCGTTGAAAGGGTATTTACAATACTTTATGGAAAAGGAGGTTTCAACACAGAGTTACGGAGTAATGGAGGAACACTGAGGTTATTACCCTGTGAAACTCAAAACACTCCGTCCCCTGTGTTGAGTAGTTTGTTTATAATAATCTTATTAAAGGAAAAAGGCTTCGGCCACGGCCACTGATTCGGGCTTTCCCACATCCACCAGCTTATCACCTGAATGATCGTAGCCTATTATAAGATGATCAGCTGCCAGCTTCAGGTATACATCTATCAATGAGAACTTGCCACGGAAACCAGCTTCTTCCATAAGTCTGAAAATATCGTATTCAAATACCACGACACAGCTGTATGCTTTTGCAATAAGGGCCTGGCTGGTTTTTCCAGGCACGGGAATTTTTTCATCTCCTGTGTTGTTGTTTTTCCAGCCGCAGAGTCGGCTGTTTTCATCAAATAAAAGGTAGCGGGAAGATTGGCGATTGGTAACGCCAAAAGAGATCAGCGCTTTTTTTTCTTCATGAAAAGTCAGCAGCTTACTGATGTCCAGGTCCGTAAGAATATCAACATTGCAGGTGATGAACCGTTCACCGGGATTGAACAACTCTTTAGCATTCAGCAACCCGCCACCTGTTTCCAATAATATCTCCCGTTCATCACTTACCAGCACATTACTGCCCCAGCCATCATTTTCTACAATGGCTTCTTCTATTTGCTCTGCAAAGTGATGAACGTTTACAATAACATCCTTGATACCCTGCTGCTGTAAGTATTCGATGTTTCGTTGCAGCAAGGACTTGCCATTCACCATGGCCAATGCCTTGGGATGAGTATCGGTCCAGGGTTTAAATCTTGTGCCGAGTCCGGCACTGAATATCATTGCAATCATTTCTGTTGTTTCACCACATAGGACATAGACCACATAGTAATACACACATAAGGGGTGACTATGTGAAAGACTATGTTCCTATGTGTCTATGTGGTTCAAAATTTTATTTCTTTTCAGGTAAAGGGTTCTCCCAATTCTTTTCTTCCTGCACAATATGTTTTAGCTCAATCTTTACTTTGAATTTGTTTTTCAAATGCCTGGCCATTGCATCAGCTGCATACACACTCCGGTGCTGGCCGCCGGTGCATCCAAAGCTGATCATCAGGCTTTCAAAACCCCGTTGTATGTATTCTTCCACTGTAATATCAACAATATCAAACACACTGTTGAGGTACTCCGGCATTTTAGTTTGCTGTTCCAAAAAATCTTTCACTTCCTTATCACGGCCGGTCTTCGTTTTCATACTATCCACCCTGCCCGGATTTAAAATACCCCGGCAATCGAAAATGAAACCGCCGCCATTACCACTGTCATCTTGTGGAGCCTGGTTGCGATAGGAAAAGCTGTGCACTTTAATTACCAATGGAGTTTGCTCATCGGCCTGTGTGGGGGTAAATTGCTGTATCACTTCATCTGCCACACACATGTCCAGCACTTTCCTGAATTCCGGAACGGAGATGCCTATACTTTGATTATTGAAAAAATCCCTCAGGTTCTTTAGTGCCATAGGAATGCTGGTTAAGAACTGGGCTTTGCGTTCAAATAAACCACGGAAGCCGTAAGCGCCTAACACCTGCAATAACCGGATCAGTACATACCCATTATACTGGCTGCAAAAGATATTCCTGTCAATGCTTTGTCCAATAATGGTTTCAAAGCTGTTTATATAATCCTCAAGCAGATCATTCTTCCATTTATCCGGCAGGTTGGCCCGGGCTTGCCACAGCATGGAGGCAACATCATATTGCGGGGCGCCTTTCATACCACCCTGGTAATCTATAAAATGAATAGACTCTCCAATAGTCCCTTCATCCGGAGGAGTGACCATTATATTCCGGCTTTGAAAATCCCGGAACATGAAATACTTGTATTCGGTATGTGTGAGGTAATTGCTTAGCGCTTCAAAATCGTCGATCAGTTTTTGCTTGTCGTAGGGTTTGCGCAAGGCATCCAGAAAATAGTATTTAAAATACAACAGGTCGGCCATGATGGCCTGCTTGCCAAATTCTGCATTAGTGAGACACCGGGAATAATCCAAACCATCGTCGCCCTTTACTTGTAAATGTGCCAATGCGGTCAGACTCTGTTGGAAGAGGTTATAGATCTCTTTTGTAAATCCTTCCGCTTCCAGCCGGTTTAATAATGAAATATCGCCAAAATCTTCCTGCAGGTAGAACATGCCATCGGCACTTACAGCCAGTATTTCGGGAACAGCCAGCTTTTTTTCTTTGAAATTCAGGGAGAAATAAATAAAGGTCTCATTCTCTTTTATATTGGCCCCGTAGGTTCCGATGACAGAACCCTTTTCACCATGAATACGGAAATAACGGCGTTCGCTGCCACTTTGTGGGAGGAGGTCAACGGAGGCAGGATCTACCCCTTTCCATTTTTTATATAAGGCCGAAATTGATTCAACAAGTTGTTGCATGGGGCAAATGTACTTAACGGGGGGCAAATGTCTTTCCCATGGAGAAAAGAGGATGCTGCGTATTTTTTTACTCACACAGGGTACGCAGAGGGCACGGGGAAAATACAAGGGAATACAGAGGAATACAAGTAAATACAGTTTAACTCTCTGCATTCCCTGCGTCCCCTGTGCCCTCTGCGTGCTTAAATTTAACTCTCTGTATTCCCTATGTCCTCTGCGCTCTCTGCGTGCCATCTGTCCTCCCCTAACACTCATTAGCTTTTTAGGGCTAAATTTGCCTATCCTGTTTTTTTATGAGTTATACACCAACCAACAAAGTACGAATCGTAACGGCCGCCAGTCTGTTTGACGGACATGATGCCGCTATCAATATCATGCGCCGGATCATGCAAAGTAAAGGCGCAGAGATCATTCACCTGGGACACAACCGGTCTGTAAAAGAGATCGTGGAAACAGCTATCGAAGAAGATGTACAGGGGATAGCTATTACCAGCTACCAGGGCGGCCATGTGGAGTTTTTTAAATACATGAAAGACCTGCTGGAAGAAAATGGCTGCGGGCATATCAAAATATTCGGCGGCGGCGGCGGTACTATCCTCCCTTCGGAAATAGAAGAGCTGCATCAATACGGCATCACCAGGATCTATAGTCCGGATGATGGTCGGCATATGGGACTGGAAGGAATGATAGAAGATGTGATAAGAACAGCAGCCCCCCAAACCCCCGCAAGGGGGGCTTCCGAAGACCCTAATTGGAATGGAAAACTTCCCTTAGATGAAGTAAAAGATGTAAGGCGAATTGCAAGAGTTATCACTCTTGCAGAGGAAGGAAAAGATTACTCTTCCCAATTAAAAGAACTCATTGAACTTTCGGGTTCAAGAACCCCCCTTGGGGGGAAGGGGGGCTCTGCTTCTGTGGGAGAGGTAGCACCAGTCCTCGGCATCACCGGTACGGGCGGGGCAGGTAAATCATCCGTAACGGATGAAATTGTACGCCGGTTTCTCAACAATTTTACTAATAAAACGATCGCTGTTATTTCTGTTGATCCATCCAAGAAGAAAACAGGCGGTGCATTGCTTGGTGATAGAATAAGAATGAATGCCATCTCTCATCCGAGGGCCTATATGAGGAGCCTGGCCACCCGGGACGATAATACAGCGCTGAGCAGTGCAGTGCAGGATGCAATTGATATTTGTAAAGCAGCAGGATTTGATTTTATCATATTAGAATCTGCCGGTGTGGGACAAAGCGATGCCAGCATTCTCGATTATTGTGATGTGAGCATGTATGTGATGACACCGGAGTATGGCGCTGCTTCGCAACTGGAAAAGATCAATATGCTGGACTATGCGGACCTGGTCTGCATTAATAAATTTGATAAGGCCGGGGCTTTGGATTCTCTGGCAGATGTAAGAAAGCAATACAAAAGAAACCACCAGCTATTTACCGCAAAAGATGAGGACCTCCCCATCATTGGTACCATGGCCAGCAAGTTCAATGATGATGGTGTGAACCACTTGTTTGAATTGCTGCTGAAAAAGATTGAGGCTAAAACAAAAGCCACTTTTGGTGAATATCATTTTGCAGAAACGGCTAAGGTTTCCCAGGCTGTGATCCCACCAAGCCGGGTTCGGTATTTATCAGAAATCTCAGAGAGCAACCGTGGCTATGACCAGTTGGTAAAAGACCAGTCAGCTATTGCTACTAAATTGTATCAACTGCAGGGAGCATTAAAGACTATTCAAAGTGCGGAGTCTAAAGCCCCTCTTTCCGCCCCGGCGGACAAGCTGGAGGACTTGAGGGAGGTTTTAGAAAAACAGATCACCTTCTACACCGATCAACTCACTCCGGTTGCCAAAAAGCTGATCACTAACTGGCCGAATAAAGTAGCTGAGTACAAGAAAGAATTTTATGAATACACGGTAAGGGATAAAGTAATAAAGCAACCGATGGTTACGAAAAGCCTGAGTGGCTCCAAGATCCCGAAAGTGGTGTTGCCAAAGTATAAAGACTGGGGCGATATCCTAACATGGCAGGCGCAGGAAAATGTGCCGGGTCATTTTCCATTCACGGCCGGAGTATTTCCTTTAAAAAGAGAAGGCGAAGACCCTACGAGGATGTTTGCCGGCGAAGGCGGACCGGAACGGACCAACAGGCGGTTTCACTATGTGAGTGTGGAGCAGCCGGCGAAACGTTTATCTACGGCATTCGACAGTGTAACATTATATGGAGAAGACCCCGATCAACGTCCTGATATTTATGGAAAGGTGGGCAACAGCGGTGTAAGCATTGCCACGGTGGATGATGCAAAGAAATTATACAGCGGTTTTGATCTTTGCGATCCGAAGACATCTGTGTCTATGACCATCAACGGTCCGGCGCCGATGCTGCTGGCGTTCTTTATGAATGCAGCTATTGACCAGCAGTGTGAAAAATGGATTGAGACGAATGGTGAATGGAAGAGAGTGGAAGAAGTTTTTAAAAGGAAATATCCTGCGGCAGACTATCCTAAATATTTTAATGTAAACGAACCGGGAGTCCATCCTTTACTATCGGGGTCTGAAGCCCCTCCTTCGGAGGGGTTTGGGGAGGCCGTCTTGGGCTTAAAATTGCTTGGCCTTAGTGGTGATGAGGTATTGCCCGCAGATGCATATGAACAATGCAGGCAATATGCATTACAACAGGTGCGGGGAACAGTGCAGGCGGATATTCTAAAAGAAGACCAGGCGCAGAACACCTGTATCTTCTCTACGGAGTTTGCCCTGAAGCTAATGGGTGATGTGCAGGAATATTTTATTACAGAGAAAGTAAGGAACTTTTATTCTGTATCCATCAGCGGTTATCATATTGCGGAAGCAGGTGCCAATCCAATCACACAGCTGGCTTTTACCTTATCAAATGGGTTTACCTATGTGGAGTATTACCTGAGCCGTGGAATGAACATTGATGACTTTGCACCAAACCTCTCGTTCTTCTTCAGTAATGGAATGGACCCTGAGTACAGTGTGATCGGCCGTGTGGCCCGTCGCATCTGGGCAAAAGCCATGAAGTATAAATACAAAGCCAACAAACGCAGCCAGATGCTGAAGTATCATATTCAGACATCGGGCAGAAGCCTGCATGCACAGGAAATTGATTTCAATGATATACGGACAACCTTGCAGGCATTGTATGCTATTTATGATAATTGCAATTCGCTTCATACCAATGCGTATGATGAAGCTATTACCACGCCGACGGAGGAAAGTGTGCGAAGAGCAATGGCTATACAGCTTATCATCAACAGGGAACTGGGTACCGCTAAGAATGAAAATCCGAACCAGGGTTCTTTCTTAATAGAAGAGTTGACAGACTTGGTGGAAGAAGCAGTACTGGCAGAGTTTGACCGCCTTACAGAAAGAGGAGGTGTGCTGGGTGCTATGGAAAGAATGTACCAGCGTAATAAAATACAGGAAGAAAGTTTGTTTTATGAACACCAGAAACATTCCGGTGAGTTGCCATTGATAGGGGTAAATACTTTTTTGAATAAGAAAGGCAGCCCCACTATCCTGCCAACAGAAGTGATCCGCAGTACCACAGAGGAAAAGGAACAGCAGATACAAAATCTGCAAGCCTTCTGGAAACGGAATGAAACAAAAAGTGAAAAGGAGTTGAACGAATTAAAGAAAGTAGCCATCAATAACGGTAATTTGTTCGCCCGGTTAATGGAAACGGTGAAGTATTGTTCGTTGGGTCAGATCACCCATGCGCTATATGAAGTGGGCGGGCAATACAGGAGAAATATGTAAAGCAAGAGTGCTTCAAAACTGGAAATAACTAAAACAACCTTCACGGGAAGGCTGTTTTTGGTGGACGGACATTTGGTAGTTCAATTTCTTTAGTCTGCGTCAGACACTTTTTTACCGGCAGTATCTATTATGATCCATTTTCCATCTTTCATCACTTTGGCATTTCCGCCATCAAAGGAACCGGCAAAGCCATATTTGAAGGGAATCACTTCTTTGCCATTCTTGTCGATATAACCCCATTGCCCGTTCTTGCTTACTGCTGCAAGGCCTTCGGAGAATTTTGAGGCATTGTCATAGACCATTGCGATCAATACCTTTCCGGTCTTATCAATATATCCATAATTACCAGCGGAGCTTACGATAGCGATGCTGTCATGAAAAGACATAGCATCAGTATATTGTAACGGAATGACCACACTGCCGGTACTGTCTATAAAACCCCATTTACGATCTTGTTTTACAGCTGCCATCCCTTCGGAAAAAGCCATGGCCTCGTCATAAATAAGCGGGACGATCAGTTTGCCATCTTTGTTTGCAAACCCGTGCTTTTCTCCTTTTCCTACCAATGATAATCCGCAAACACATTCATCCACATGGTCGTATTGCTTTGTCCATGCCTGTCCGTAACCTGCCATTGAAATCAACACAGCTCCAAGTAAAAAGCTATATTTCATAACAGAAGTTTTAAGGTTAAGTAATGCGTTTTACAAATGGTAAGCTACACTGGTTAACAGGTGAATACTATGATTTGAGGCAGGGGGAAAGGTGATTTTCATTAATTGCAGGCAAATGGCTACTATGGTATAAAGCTGAGCAACGAACCGAACCCCGAACGGAGCGCCGCAAGGGATGATGCCATATGCACTGCTGCTGGCCCCCACACCTGTATTTTCATTATCTTCACACATTCAAAAAATTACAGGAGCACCTGTGTCATAGACTTAATATTGTTGAATTTTGCGTTTTACTGAATTTAATTTTCATCCGAACCTGCTGGAAGGTATTGAAGCCTCTAACTACGAAACCGCCACCCCCGTTCAGGAACAGGTGATTCCCCCGATAATGGCTGGTAAAGATGTGATCGCCTCTGCACAAACAGGTACGGGCAAAACAGCTGCCTTTTTATTGCCCGTGATGAACCGGCTGCTTGAAAACCATGTGGACGGACATGTTGGCGCCCTGATCATCGTTCCCACCCGGGAGCTGGCCATCCAGATATCACAACATATGGAAGGGCTTTCTTATTTCTCTCACCTCAGTTCGATAGCGATATATGGCGGAAATGATGCACAAAGTTTTGTGGCGGAAAAAAAGGCCTTGCAGATGGGTGCCGATATTATTGTGTGCACACCGGGCCGTATGATCGCCCATCTGAACATGGGCTATGTGAACCTGAAAGGCTTGCAGTTCCTGGTTTTGGATGAGGCTGACCGAATGCTGGACATGGGCTTCCAGGATGATATTAATAAGATCATTAAAGCATTGCCGGGAAAACGGCAGAACTTATTGTTCTCTGCCACCATGCCGGAAAAGATAAGGCAACTGGCTAAAAAGATTTTACATGAACCGGTGGAGATCAATATCGCTATTTCCAAACCACCAGAGAAGATCATTCAAAAAGCATTTGTGGTGTATGAACCGCAAAAGCTACCCTTGATAAAAAAACTATTGAAAGAAATACCTTACAAAAATGCATTGATCTTTTGCAGCCGCAAACAGACGGTGAAGCAACTGACGAGAGAGTTGAAACATGGCGGGATAAATGTGTCTGAAATTCATAGTGACCTGTTACAGGCGGAACGGGAAAGCACCCTGAGTGCATTTACAGCAGGCCGCATTCCGGTGCTGGTGGCTACGGATATTTTAAGCCGCGGTATTGATATTGATACTATTGATGTGGTGATCAATTACGATGTGCCGGGAGATGGCGAAGACTATGTGCATCGTATTGGCCGCACGGCCAGAGCTGATGGAGATGGATCTGCATTTACTTTAATTGGTGAAAAAGAACAGAATAAGTTTGCAGCAATAGAACAATTGCTTGGCAAGGAAGTAGAGAAAGCAGAGGTTCCAAAATCATTGGGCGAAGCCCCGCAATATAATCCCCGGCATAGAAGCGGGGGTAGCAGGAAACCTCAGCGACGATTTCATCGTCCATCTCCGGATAGGAGAAAAAGATAATAATGTGTAAATTAGAGGGCAGGTTTGAAAACAAGTAACCATAAAAGCAGGTTTATGTATGCGCTGGCATTGCTGCTGGTAAGTGCTGGCTGTGCCGGCAATCTGGAAGCAGCAGCCTATGAACCATTATGTTATGCTGCCGACCCTTTAAGCCGAATCGATACTGCCTTGCCTGCAAAAGACACTATTATAGAAGGGATAGCGAAAAAGGATACCTTTTTTGTGGTTACGGAAAAATACTCGTCCAAAGGGAAATATGCAGCGTCCAACCGCCTCTATTTTGAAATGATCGATTCGATGGTGAACATCATCCGGGAATATCCCCTGCAGGATTCTGCCGGTCTTCCTTATGCTGCTGAATGGGTGGGCACTCCGAATATGGGTTTGCGGCGGCCTAATTATGTTATCATTCATCATACGGCTACTAATAATTGCAGTGAAGCATTAAATGAATTTACCACAGCCGGCGGAAGGGAAGCCAGTGCACATTATGTGATTGCAAAAGATGGCACCGTCTATCATATGCTGAACGACCTGCTGCGTTCGCATCATGCGGGAGAAAGTAAATGGGGAAATAATACGGACCTGAATTCAAGCAGTATCGGCATTGAGCTGGACAATAACGGTTACCAACCTTTTACGGAAGTGCAGATCAATAGTTTAACGATCTTACTCGGACGTTTGAAAAATGCGTACAAGATTCCCGATGCCAATTTTATTGGTCATGGCGATATAGCACCAAGCCGGAAGGTGGACCCTAACTGGTTGTTTCCCTGGAAAGGTCTGAGTGAACAGGGTTTTGGTCTTTGGTGGGACGATACAACCGGAGTGGAGGTACCCGATAACTTTGATTACCTGATGGGTCTCCGTATCATTGGTTATGATATTTCTGCACCGGCTTCAGCAGTGGCGTCTTTTAAGAGACATTTCATGAAAGACAATTCGGGAGGTAATATGAATGCAGCTATACGAAAGATCATTTATATGCTGTACAGAAGATACCAGTAACAAACCAGTTTGGCAGCTCTACCAAATTCCCCAACATGAAGAAGTGTTTTATTGGCTTTAGCTTCCTGGCAATGATCGTAGTGCTGTATAGTTGCTCACAAAGCAAGTATGCAGCAGGCAATAGGGCATACAAAAAACAGGCAAAGGAATATGCCAAACTGCTGGCAGAGTACCCGGTGAAGGATTCAGCGGGATTGCCGTATGCAACAGAATGGGTGGGTACCACTAATCTTTCAATGCGCCGCCCTAATTATGTCATCATCCATCACACTGCACAGAATAGTTGTGAACAAACGCTTCAAACATTTACCCAAACCAGGAATCCGGTAAGTGCCCATTATGTTATTTGTAAAGACGGTACGGTGCATCATATGCTGAACGACTTGCTGCGGGCACATCATGCCGGGGTGAGCAAGTGGGGAAATACGACTGACCTAAATTCATCCAGCATCGGTATTGAATTAGACAATAACGGGTTTGAGCCTTTTGCTGAAGCGCAAATGAACAGCCTGCTGATCTTGCTGGACCGGTTGAAGAAAGCTTACAGTATTCCTGCTTCTAATTTTATCGGGCATGGCGATATAGCGCCAACAAGAAAGAATGATCCTAACTGGCGGTTTCCCTGGAAGATGCTATCTGAAAAAGGCTTTGGTTATTGGTATGATGATGCATCAGCTGTTACATTACCAGCCAACTTCAATCACCTGCAGGCGTTACGCATTGTTGGGTTTGATATGAAAGATACCAATGCCGCCATTATTGGGTTTAAAAGACACTGGCTGCAGGATACCACGAGAGGGCTGAATACAGAACAGTTAAAAGTATTGTATCAACTCAGTAAGAAGTATCAGTGAAGTTCTCCTGCAACTTCATGGTCATCGTATTGGTCCCGGAGTTTTAATAACTCCTTTTTCATTTTTGTAACTATAGGTTGGTGTACTGTTGACCGGATAAGATTCTTCTGCTCCTGCGGGTCCGTCTTCAGGTCATAGAGTTCCCACTCATTTACGGTGTAGAAATAAATAAGCTTATACTGTTCGCCCCTTATTCCAAGATGAGGCAATACGGTATGATCTGCTCCATATTCATAATAATGATAGTACAGGTTATGCCGGGGAATTATTTTTTGTTTACCAGCGATGGATGGTACCAGGCTAACTCCCTGCATAAAATCCGGCACTTTTACTCCGGCTGCATCCAGTATGGTGGGGGCATAGTCTATAGTTTGAGTCATGTTGGTATTAACAGACCCTGGTTTGATTTTGCCCGGCCAGCGCATCAGCATGGGTGCCTGCATGGATACGTCATAGATCCAGCGTTTATCAAACCAGCCATTTTCTCCCAGGTACATTCCCTGATCGCCGGTATAAATGACCAGAGTGTTGCTGGTCAATTTATTTTTATCTAAATAATCCAGCACTCTTCCAACGTTCTCATCTACTGAAGCTACACAGGCCAGGTAGTCCTGCATGTACCACTGGTATTTATACTTTAGTAATTCTTTTCCTGTTGGTCTGAGTTGTTGCAGCAACAGCCCCCTTTCTTCATATATCTTTTTAATGGCGCTCCGGTCAGGCTCCGGTATGCGGTTGAAGATGGCTTTGTAA
>JBEBIF010000229.1:0-5940 GCA_040080515.1 Chitinophagaceae bacterium
AATATGCCATTCCGGTGAGCGGTGGTTATACTTTTTATTATTACTCCATTGATCCCGCCAGCCCGGCTACAGCATTCCTTGGGGAGGTAAGGAAACAATATTCTTTACACATTGTTTCTGAAGGGAAGGAATATACTGCTACTACCCGTATTCCAGATACCACCAGGAGGATTGATTCCTTGTTCTGGAAGCCAGCGCCGGTTGGAAATCCTCCAGAAAAAGTATCTGTTATGATAAGAGCTTATGATCCTCCCGGATTTGGTGATTATGTCAGGTATTTTACCAAACGAAACAGTGAATTATTTTACCCGGGATTGAATTCGGTGTTTGATGACCAGGTCATTGATGGGACAAGCTATGAGGTTCAGGTAGAAAGAGGTGTTGAACGAAACGGTTCCATTCCCGAAGGGTACTCCTTTTTTGATAAGGGGGATACCGTCACATTAAAACTTAGCAATATTGATAAAGCCACTTACGATTTTTGGCGTACCATGGAGTTTACCTATGTCAGTGTCGGCAACCCTTTTTCATCTCCTACCAAGGTAATGAGTAATATTTCAGGTGGCGGGTTAGGGTATTTTGGCGGATATGCTACCCAATACAGGACCCTGATAATTCCCCGCTGATCTTTAACCCAGTACTTTTTTTCATAACCAACTGAAGTAATTTAATGTCATCAGGATTGCACATTCCATTACCTTTTTAGGGTTAATTTTGCTCCCGGCTTTACAATCATAATTAATAGAAAATTCAGCATGGAATCAACAGAAAAAGTTCAGTGTCTTATTATTGGTTCGGGCCCTGCCGGATATACTGCCGCCATCTATGCCAGCAGAGCCGGTTTAAATCCCGTATTGTACCAGGGAATTCAACCCGGGGGACAATTAACTATAACCACGGAAGTGGAGAACTACCCCGGCTACCCGGAAGGCATTCAGGGGCCGGAAATGATGGTGCATTTTGAAAAACAAGCTGCCCGCATGGGTACAGATATACGTTACGGATTGGCTACAAAAGTGGATTTTACAGGGCCTGTGCATAAAGTGGAGATCGATGAAGAAAAGTGGATAGAAGCGGATTCTGTTATTATTTCTACCGGTGCTTCTGCCAAATGGTTGGGCCTTGAAAGTGAGCAACGACTGAATGGGTTTGGCGTAAGTGCCTGTGCGGTTTGTGATGGCTTCTTCTTTAAAGGAAAAGAAGTGGCTATCGTTGGGGCAGGTGATACTGCCGCTGAAGAAGCTTTGTACCTGTCAAAAATTTGTTCTAAGGTCCACATGATCGTTCGCCGGGATGAAATGCGGGCCAGCAAAGTAATGCAGGATAGGGTTAAAAATACAGCCAACATCACCATATACTGGAACAGTGAAACAGATGAGGTACTTGGCGACAAAAAAGTAGAAGCTGTTCGAATTAAGAATACAAAAACCGGCGGCAAACAGGAAGTTCCGGTAAGTGCATTCTTTGTGGCGATAGGGCATCAGCCAAATTCAGATATTTTTAAAGGGTGGCTTGATATGGATGAAGCAGGCTATGTAAAGACAATACCCGGCACCAGCAAAACAAATGTGGAAGGGGTATTTGCTTCAGGAGATGTGCAGGATAAAATATACCGCCAGGCTGTAACGGCAGCCGGTACCGGTTGTATGGCCGCACTGGATGCAGAAAGATACCTTAGCGCTAAAGGAGTTCATTAAACACTTTATATGCCTGCACTCATGACCATCGAGCTAAAGGAACTTTGGTTTTATGCTTTTCATGGTCTTTACCCTGAAGAAAAAAAAACCGGTAATGAATTTAAAATAAACCTTTCAGCAGATTATTTACCGGGTGAAGCTGTTTTGACGGAGATAGATGGAACTATTGACTACACCCGGGTCTATCAAATCGTAAAGTCTGAAATGAATAAACCCAGGCCGTTGCTGGAAACACTGGCAATGGAAATTGCTGAAGCCATTCATGATATGTTCCCTCAAATCACTAAGGTGGATATAACCATCACAAAACTTCATCCGCCCATTGCACAGTTTACAGGTAATGTAGGAGTACGATATCAAAAAAACTTTTAGATCACTTTCTTCTTCCATCTTCCGCTTCGCAGATAGATAAGCGAGGGAATGAATATGCAAAGCCAGTACAACCACTCACTCATCCAGCCAAATTGGATCGGGAGAAAATAATACTCCGACACCAGGAAGACATAGGTGCAATACATAATGATGGCAAAAAGTTCCACATAAAAAGTGACCCTGGTGTTTCCCGTGCCGGTGACAGCGCTGAGTGTTACAATTGAAAATGACATCAGTATCATGGCTGCTGTCACCACCCGCAATACCGGCATGGCGGCAGCTATAAAATCATCGCCCTGGCCAAAAACAGACAGGAAAGTAGTTGGGAAAAGATTCAGTAACAAACAGGTAAAAAGTGAAACGCCGGTACTGATCTTGATTATCTTCTTTAATAAGCCGGTTACCTGTTCTTTCTTTCCTTGCCCGATCACATTGCTTACCATTGCATTGGCAGTGGCAGCAAAAGCCCAGGTAACACATCCAAAAACACCAAATATGTTTCGCATTACATTAGAAACTTTTAACGCCATGTCACCATGATGTTCCGTTAATAAAAAGAAGAACTGCCAGCTGATAATACTGATCGCATGCTGAAACATCAGCGGGGCAGACATGGAGAAAATGAGAGAACTGTTTTGTTTGTTCCATTTTAGCTTCCTGAATAATCCAAACCGCTTACTAATGCCTTTCCACCTGATCACCAGGAATATGACAAACATACCTACAAACTCGGCGATAACAGATGCAATAGCGGCTCCATTGAACCCCAGCTCCGGAAATCCCCAAACCCCGAATATCAGGATATAATCCAGTCCCACATTAGTAAGTGTTTCAGCCAGTGTGCCGGCCACCAGGTAGCGGCTCTGATTAGTACCCACCAACAGGGCATTGCGAAGCTGATAGACATACAAAAAAGGAAGCCCCAAAATCCGTATCCGCAAAAAATCAACTGCCTTTTTTTGAACCTCAGGATCATGTATTATCAGGCTGAATAAATAAGGAGTAAGTGTCCAGGTGATGATTATCCCCACTGCAGCCATCAAAAGACCTATCAATACTCCTTGTGTAAAGAGTCCGCCAATTTCCTCCGGACGGTTTTCGCCAGCCCGCCGGGCAATAAGGGCCTGCAACCCATTATTTAGTCCATAACCAATAGCGGCAAATATCAGGTAATAAACACCTGTAATGCCGGCTACTGCCAGTGCATAATTATCATGACTATAATGACCGAGAAAGATATTATTGGTAATAAAATTCAGCTGGGGAATAAAAATGGCGAGGCTTATCGGCAACGCAATTTTTAAAATCTGCCTGTTGCTGATCACTACCTGTAACTTTGTATCGGAAATTGTGTTTGCCATACCCGAAAAGGGGGCAAACCTACGATATTTAAATTTTGTCTATTATTGCACGCCAATAAAGAAAACATTTGAAACAATTATTTCATATTGACAATCCGGGAGACAGCAGTATACCAAAGGTATTATCCATCCGGTTTGGACAGCAATACGTGTGTTTTTCAATCAGTAACAAACAGGCCGATCAGTTGTTCCACCTGGCTTACTGCACATCGGCGGAATGGAATGAAACAGAGCTCGATGAATTTATTGTTGCCTATCCGGTACTCACTAATTCATTCTACCAGGTGTTGATCGCATATGATTACACAGAAAGCAGTCTGGTACCAATACAGGATTACCGGCAGGAGGAATCTGGTAACGTGTTAAGAAGTTTATATGGACGTGGTTCGGCAGCGATCACTATTGCCGAAGCAGTACCTCAATCGCAGCTGTATAATATATTTGCTGTACCAAAGGAAATCATAGATTGGACAAACAGGAAATTCCCTTCCGCCAAATGCTGGCATCAATATACCATTGGGATTAGAAATAGCAATGCTGCAGGTACTGCAGAAAGCCTGTTCGTTGATTTTAGAAAAGAGGATTTTACAATCATGGCAGTCCGTCAGGGCAAATTGCTGCTGGCGCAAAGCTATGAGTATGTATCCCCGGAAGATGTGTTGTATTACCTTCTCCGGATAACGCAGCAATTTTCATTGTCGCAGGAGGAATGTAAAGTCTGTTTGTCAGGACTGGTGGATCAGCAATCGACATTATACAAAGAGCTGTATCAGTATTTCATCCACCTTGATTTCCGGGAAGCTACATGGAATGCGGGTGACTATCCGGCACATTTTTTTACCTCATTAAATGACCTGGCCCGATGCGCATCATAGGAGGAGAACATGGTGGACGCAAATTCAACCCGCCGAATAACATGCCGTACACCAGGCCCACTACGGATATTGCCAAGGAAGGCTTATTTAATATATTACAGAATAAGCTTGATTTTGAAACCCTGAAGTCACTTGATCTCTTTGGGGGCACCGGCAGTATCAGTTATGAATTGGCATCACGGGGTGTGCAGGATCTGACCATAGTAGAGAAAGATACTGCTATGTATGAATTCATCAAAAAAACATCGGCGGCGCTTCGGCTTGAAAACTTCAACGTGGTGAAGATGGATGTTTTCAAATACATACAAACCTGCACCAGTCAATTTGATTTTATTTTTGCCGGCCCTCCTTATGCACTCACCAATATTGACGATCTGCCCAAACTGATCTTTGAAAAAAAATTGCTGAACCCCGGTGGCTGGTTTGTGTTAGAGCATACACCGAGAAACAATTACCAGTCCTTTCCTTTTTACAGATCAGAAAGAAATTACGGCACCACCATTTTCTCTACCTTTGTGGAGAACAGAGGTTGATGACCAAAAGGAGCCACCAGCCATTTTCCCCGCACAAGCATGAAATTGACTTACCTTTAGTCCTTTGTATTACGCCGAAAACCATTTATGTTTTCTAATTTTTTCCTGAAATCATTCCGCATATTGCTTTTACCGTTTGCCCTTTTGTATTGGTTGGGCATTGCCATACGTAACTTTTTTTATGACACCAATATTCTAAAGCCCACCAGTTTCGGCATGCCTATTATCTGTGTTGGTAACCTGTCAGTTGGCGGCACCGGTAAATCACCGATGGTGGAATATTTGGTTGAAAGGCTGAAGGATAAATTTAAAGTGGCCACACTTAGTCGTGGCTATAAACGGAAGACAAAAGGCTATGCATTGGCTAATGAAACAAGTACGGCCCTGGAAATAGGAGATGAGCCGATGCAGTTTCACTTAAAATTTCCGGGAATACCAGTAGCAGTAGGGGAGGAACGAATGGTAGCCATACCTCAATTATTGCACGACAGACCAGCAACAGAAGTTATCATATTGGACGATGCCTTTCAGCACCGGGAAGTAAAAGCAGGCCTGAATATTGTATTGACAGAATACAGCAATCTTTTTACCCGTGATTTTTATCTGCCCACCGGCGACTTAAGGGACTTGAAAAGCAGTTACAAGCGGGCAGAGATCATTGTGGTCACAAAATGTAAACCGGACCTGACAATAACTGAAAAACAAAAACTGATCAAAGAAATAAACCCGTTGCCACACCAGCAGGTATATTTCACCGCTATTGAGTATGGCGATATGTATCATATAACCAATGGAAAAAAACTCACCCCCAATGCGGAAACAGAAATACTTTTGGTAACGGGCATTGCTAATCCAAGACCATTGAAAAAAATGCTGGAAGAGCATAGCAACAGCTACCAGATGCTTCAGTATTCAGATCATCATATTTTCACTATTGATGACCTGAACGACATAAAAAAACGATTTGAAAATATTGAAATAGCAAATTCAAAGCTCCATGTGGGCAAAATTATATTAACAACAGAAAAGGATGCGGTCAGGCTGATTAAGTTTAATACAGATATTGCTGACCTCCCTTTATATGCTGTCTCTTATACACATC
>JBEBIF010000230.1:0-5938 GCA_040080515.1 Chitinophagaceae bacterium
GCATCCGTTGGCTTACAACATATCGATCCAAAGCATGACCTTTACCACTTGTATGGAAAAGATAATGTGGTCTTGTTTTATACAGACCGTTATAGTGAGCAGCCGTTGGTGGTAAAAGGAGCCGGCGCAGGGGCAGAGGTAACGGCAAGCGGGGTGTTTGCGGATATTATAAGGGCGAGTAAGTAGTGGGGAGTGGGGAGTGGGGAGTCGATAGTCGAGAGTTGTGAGTTGTGAGTTGTGAGTTGTGAGTTGTGAGTTGATTTTTGCGAAGCAAAAATCGTTATTTGTATTTAATTGTATTATTAGTGCCATTCGTGTCATTCGTGGCCAAAAACATTGCGCAGCAATAATCCGTGGCCGCCTTTTAATTTTTACTTCCAATGAAAGTAACAGTAAAATCTCCCGGTACAGTGGCGAACCTTGTTTGCGGGTTTGACATTCTCGGTCTTGCATTGAATGAGCCGTATGATATGATGGAACTGACATTGCTTGATGAACCCAAAGTTGTGATAAGAAACAGGGATGATTTCAATCTGCCCACCGATCCGGAAAAGAATGTAGCAGGAGTGGTGTTGTTGTCTGTAATGGAACGGATGAATAACACTATTGGCTTTGAAGTGGTAATTGAAAAACATATCAAACCTGGTAGCGGCATTGGTTCCAGTGCAGCCAGTGCGGCAGGTGCAGCGGTGGCTGCCAATCATTTGCTGGACAATATCTTTTCCAGTGATGAAGTGGTGCAGTTTGCCATGAATGGGGAAAAGCTCGCTTCCGGTGTAAAGCATGCAGATAATATTGCACCCTGTATTTTGGGTGGCGTCAGTTTGATCCGTTCCATTCATCCGCTGGATATCGTTTCTATTCCTTCACCTGACTTATTTATTACCGTAGTGCATCCGCAGATAGAAGTAAGGACTTCCGATGCAAGACAAATTTTGCGCCAGCAGGTATTATTGAAAGATGCTATCAGGCAGTGGGGCAATATAGCAGGACTTGTTATCGGGTTTATGAAAAATGATTATGACCTGATCGGCCGTTCGCTGGAAGATGTGATCATTGAACCTGTCCGCAGCATTCTTATTCCCGGCTTTCATGATGTAAAAGAAAAGTGCAAAGAGGCGGGGGCATTGGGTGGTGGTATATCGGGTTCAGGGCCATCCATCTTTATGCTGAGCAAAGAAGAAGCAACGGCAAGAAATGTAGAAAAGGTAATGAAAGCAGTATATGATACGATCGGCATAGACTATAATACTTATGTAACAACGATCAACAGGAATGGAGTAGAAGTGACTGGCTAAAATATTCAATATTAAACAATACAATATTCAATTTTCAGTGAGGTATTACAGTACAAATAAACAATCTCCGCTAGTTGATTTTAAGGAGGCCACCATCAAAGGACAGGCGCCTGATAAAGGATTGTATTTTCCTGAAGTGATACCACAGGTAGGGAAGAGCCTGATCGAAGAGATTAAAAACCTGTCAAACGAAGAGATTGCTTTCCGGGTTATCAAGCCTTATGTGGGAGATGTAATACCAGAAGAAAAGCTTTTTAAAATCGTAACTGAAACAGTAAACTTCCCGATTCCTTTAGTACCCGTCTCGCCAACTATTTCTTCACTGGAACTATATCACGGGCCTACATTGGCATTTAAAGACATTGGCGCCAGGTTTATGAGCCGCTGCCTTGGCTATTTTGTAAAAGGCGATGCAAAAAAAGTGACGGTACTGGTGGCCACCTCTGGTGATACAGGAGGTGCCGTTGCCAATGGCTTTTATAATGTTGACGGAGTGGATGTGGTGATATTATACCCCTCCGGGAAAGTAAGTCCGGTGCAGGAGAAGCAACTGACTACGTTAGGAAAGAATATCTATGCACTGGAAGTACAAGGAACCTTTGATGATTGCCAGCAAATGGTGAAACAGGCGTTTACTGATTTCGAAATCAATCAAAAGCTGTTTCTTACCTCAGCCAATTCTATAAACGTAGCCCGATGGTTACCACAACAGTTTTATTACTTCTTTGCATATAAGCAATGGGCTGATAAGGTTGATCCACCAGTCATTTCTGTGCCCAGCGGCAATTTTGGAAATATCTGTGCCGGTATTTTAGCCATGCAATCAGGACTGCCGGTAAAACATTTTATTGCAGCCTGTAATGCCAATGATATTGTGACTGAATATTTACAAACTCAGGAATTGAAACCAAAGCAGGCCGTAGCCACATTGAGCAATGCAATGGATGTTGGAAATCCAAGTAATTTTGTGCGGATACTGGAAATATTTAAACACCAGTTTCCCGAACTAAAAAGTAAAATATCTTCCGGCAGTATAACAGATGAAGAAACGATTACTACTATTAAAAAAGTATATCAGAAATTCAATTACCAGGCCGATCCGCATGGGGCAGTAGGCTACCTGGCTTTGGAAAGATATCTTGCAGATCATCCCGCACAAAAAGGTATTTTCCTGGAAACGGCCCACCCGGTCAAGTTCCCCGATGCAGTGGAAACTGCTACCGGACACGCAATAGAAATGCCTGCCTCCATCCGTTCTTTGATGGTCGAAAAGAAGCATAGCATCTTGCTGGCAGCCGACTATAACAAATTAAAGGAATACCTGCTACGTTAGGATTTCTCATCTCTTTTCCCCTTTCCCTTTTTTCCCTCTTAGCTTATATTTGCAATGAAGAGTAGTTTATGCAAGACATCGAACCGTTTTACAATTGGCGGTATATCTATATAAGTGAAGACGATCAGCAGTCGCCTTTTTTCGGACGTACCTATTCCGAGTTTGAATTTTCCCAAACCGTCTATAATTATTATATCCATCCGCAGTGGGATGATTTTGGCAGCCGTACCCTTTACCTGAAGGTACTGATAGCCGACTATGAGGAGAAGTACGCCGTGATAGAAATGATAGGCGAATGGAATGATGCCATTGAAAACGACATCATGGAACTGAAAAGGGAAGTGCTGGAAAAATTCATGAAAGAAGGTATTTTCAAATTTATTCTGGTAGGAGAGAATGTGCTCAATTATCACAGCGATGGCAAAGAATATTATGAAGAACTATTTGAAGAGGTAACCGATGAAAATGGCTGGGTGGTTTGTTTAAACATGCCGGAACAAACCCAATACGATTTTAAACAGGCTAAGCTGAATCGCTTTGTAGAACTGATGCAACTGGATAACTGGCGCACCTATAAGCCATTTCATTTGTTTAAAAAGATTGATAATGAACTGATGGCAAGATTGGGTAATTGATTTTAGCCCGTTTAATGCTGATATTAATCACCAAATCTTTTGTCATTTTTTGGCCATTGGATAGTATTTTTGCCAAAATAGATTACTCCCCTAAGAATGTTGCTTATGAAATGGTCTGAAATGTTCACTTCCTCGGTAGGTAAGAAATGGGTGATGGCGCTGACGGGTTTATTCCTGATTACTTTTTTGGTGGTCCATGCTGGTATCAATGCCTGTATCTGGGCAAATGATGGCGGTGTGATGTTTAATAAAGCGGCTCATTTCATGGGGAGTACGGTAGTTATCCGTATTGCAGAGATCGGTCTGTTCCTGGGCATCTTCCTTCATATCATCCAGGGATTTATGCTGGAATTTCAAAACCGGGGCAAGCGAAAAAAAGGCTATGCTGTGCCGATGGGCAACAAAGGCAGCAAATGGTATAGCCGTAGTATGGGCTTACTGGGTACCATCCTTTTATTATTCTTCATTCTCCATTGGTGGCATTTTTGGGTGCCTGCCCGTTTCATCGGACATCCGGAACTGACTGAAATAACTATCAATGGTGTGCATATGCATAATATGTTTAACCTGATGCAATTCACTTTCCAGGAGTTGTGGGTGGTGATCGCTTATGTAGCTGCCTGTTTCTCCTTATGCTGGCATTTGATCCATGGCTTTCAAAGTGCTTTCCGGACGGTGGGGGTGAGCAATTCGAAATACCTGGCTTTGATCAGGAATGCCGGTATCGGGTATTCGGTCATTATTACATTGGCGTTTGCGATGATGCCGGTGAGTATGCATTTGGGATGGATATAGTGGCAAGTACGAAATAAGAAGTACGATGTCTTAAGTTTTGGAGAGGTTGATTAATGTTAAGTAGCCCTGAAAGGGCGACAAATAATAGCATCGGGTGAAGCCCGTTGCGTATAAAAGACCCCGAAGGGGTCAAACGTGAATAACCCCGGATGAAATCCGGGGAAAAAGATGAATAGTGTTACAGGTGTACAAGAGTGCGACCCCGCTTGAAGGGCGGGGCAGGCTGCAAGGGACGATGATCAGGGAACAGAACCCTGGCAACATAAAAAATATAATTCAGCGAAATCAGAGTTTATGCTTGAGTCAAAAATTCCCGCCGGACCGTTAGACGATAAATGGACAGATTACAAAGGCCATTGTAAATTGGTGAACCCGGCTAACAAACGTAAACTGGAGATCATCATTGTAGGTACTGGTTTGGCCGGAGCTTCTGCTGCTGCGGCATTGGGTGAACTGGGCTATAAAGTAAAAGCATTTTGTTTCCAGGATTCTCCACGCAGGGCGCATAGTATCGCTGCACAAGGCGGCATCAATGCAGCCAAGAATTACCAGAATGATGGCGATTCCGTTTTTCGTTTGTTTTATGATACCGTAAAGGGTGGCGACTACCGGGCAAGAGAAGCCAATGTGCACCGGCTGGCAGAAGTGAGTGTAAACATCATTGACCAGTGTGTGGCGCAGGGTGTTCCGTTTGCAAGGGAGTATGGCGGATTGTTGAATAACCGTTCTTTTGGTGGCACACAGGTAAAAAGAACATTTTATGCGGCCGGGCAAACCGGTCAGCAATTATTGATAGGTGCTTACCAGGCTTTGGAACGACAGGTGGGATTGGGTAATGTAGAAATGCACAGCCGCCATGAAATGCTGGAAGTGGTGATGGTCGATGGTAAAGCGAGAGGGATCATCTGCCGCAACCTGGTGACTGGTGAATTGGAAAGACATTTTGGACATGCTGTGTTATTATGCACAGGTGGATATGGAAACGTATTTTATTTGTCCACTAATGCGATGGGCAGTAATGTGACAGCTATCTGGAAGGCACATAAAAAAGGGGCCATGTTTGGCAACCCTTGTTTTACACAAATTCATCCAACTTGTATCCCGGTAAGTGGCGATCACCAATCAAAGCTGACGCTGATGTCAGAGTCGTTGAGAAACGATGGACGTATCTGGGTGCCAACACAAAAAGGCGATACCCGGAAAGCCAATGATATTCCGGAAGAAGAAAGGGATTATTATTTGGAAAGAAGATATCCGGCATTTGGTAATCTTGTTCCGAGAGACGTAGCATCAAGAGCTGCAAAAGAACGATGTGATGCTGGTTATGGCGTGGGAACAACAAAGCAGGCTGTGTACCTGGATTTTAAATACAACCTTATTAATAAATACGGCAAGACTGAAGCAGGTAAGCTGGGTATTGAAAATCCTGACACCGAAACTTTGATCCGCCTGGGCAAAGAAGTGGTGAAGGAAGAGTACGGCAACCTGTTTGACATGTATGAAAAGATAACCGGCGAGAACCCTTACGAAGTACCGATGCGGATCTACCCTGCTGTGCACTATACAATGGGCGGACTGTGGGTGGATTATGAACTGATGACGAATGTGAAAGGCTTGTATTGCCTGGGTGAAGCGAATTTCAGCGACCATGGTGCTAATCGTCTCGGTGCCTCTGCATTGATGCAAGGTTTGGCTGATGGCTATTTTGTGATCCCTTATACGATCGGTAATTATTTGGCAGATGAGATTGCAACGAAGCCCATTCCATTATCGCATGAAGCATTTGAGCAGACAGAGAAAGCAGTTGCTGAAAGGATAAATACATTAATGAACATTAAAGGCAAGCAAACGGTTGAGAGCTTCCATAAGCGACTCGG
>JBEBIF010000738.1:0-1212 GCA_040080515.1 Chitinophagaceae bacterium
TTCAAACACATCGCTGCGGGAGTGGTGAATATCAAAGTATCGTTGTGAGTCAGGGTTCAGACTTACCATAGGTGTCTTTAAAGTCCTGTTAAGCGGGCCGATGTCAGCCCCACCACCGCCTTTATTGAATTCGGTACATCCATATGGAGCAATCAAATTTTTCCAGCTTAAAAACTTTTGGTACTGTTCATCGCTCCCTGAAAAGCCTAAAGCCCGGGGTGTAAATCCGCCTGCATCACTTTCTATGGCTAGTATATGTTTTTCATTCTTTGCTTTTGCTTCTTCAGCATATTTGTTACCACCTCTCAATCCATTTTCTTCATTGGCAAACAATACAAAGCGGATTGTTCTTTTAGGTTTGTAGCCGATTGCCTTAAATGCCCGCATTATTTCAATTGTTTGCACACATCCTGCCCCATCATCATGAGCCCCTTCGCAATTATCCCAGCTATCCAGGTGACCGCCAATAGTTATTATCTCATCGGGAAACTCAGTGCCCTTTAATTCCCCGATTATATTATGCCCGATTGTATCCGGTAGAAAGTGGCCATTTGTTTTCATCTTAACCACAACTTTTCCTTGCTTTAATTCTTCCGCCAGCAAGTCAGCATCTCTAAGCCCGATAGCAACAGCTGGAATTTTTTCATAAGCAGAATCATACCTTGTTGCCCCGGTATGTGGATTATTATCTGCAGCATGACTCATTGAACGAACAAGTACCCCAACGGCACCATATTTGGCAGCGCGGCTAGCTCCACCTCCTCTGTATCTTGATGCATCTCCATAAGCCTGGAAAGTGCGGACAAATTTGTCGTTAAACTTATAGTTATAGAAAACGATCTTTCCTTTCACTTCCTCTTTCCTTTTTTCCAGTTCTTCAAAGCTGTTTACAAGAATAACTTGGGCAGTAACCCCTTTTGGAGAAGAACCCATGGAATTACCCAGGGCCAGAATATCTATTGGAGTATTTTTCCCTGCAATGGTGAACCATGCTTGTTCCTTAGCCCCTCTAACCCAATGGGGTACCATACATTCCTGAAGCCAAACCTTGTCGGCACCTGCATCCTGCAGCGACTTAACACCCCAGGCCTCGGCTTTTGCCATTTGAGGAGAGCCGGCAACCCTTCCACCTACTGTTTTACAAAGCACCCTTAAGTATTCGTAAGCCTTACCATTGGTTAAAATCTCATCTGCTATCTTCCTGATTAGTAA
>JBEBIF010000739.1:0-1210 GCA_040080515.1 Chitinophagaceae bacterium
CTATATGATACCATTTTCTAAAATACAATTATGCATTAAGCCTGCTGAACTCTGCAGAAGACGTGTAGTTATCCAGACACTTTCTTGTTGTATAGGAAATTATAAAAATCATACTTTGCAAGTTCTTAATTTTATTGGTATTATTTGGCTGATTGCCAGCATATTCAATAAAATTAATATTTCGTGACCATTGGAAGTCATCAAAGCAAGTATTGTCAAAGATATATGCGCCTTCTCATTGGGAATCAATCGTTGAGTCGGTAGAGAAGATGCTGTCGTGTAAAGACCCCTCCAATGGGTATGCAGAGTATATCTGCACTAAGTGTGGGACTAAGAAAAAGGTTCCATTTACCTGTAAGGGTCGTTTTTGCACCTCTTGTGGAAAGAGATATGTAGACGAACGGGTAGATAAGACGGTAGATGAGATAATAGATGTTTCCCATCGGCATCTAGTATTTACCATACCCGAAGAACTTCGGGATATAATATTTAGAGACCGTTCTTTGATAAAGGTTATGATGGATTACGCTTCCAAAGCTTCTCTGGAGGTTCTCCAGAGTAAGGGGTCTGATGCCGTTCCTGGTATATTGGCCCTAGTCCATACCTTTGGTAGAGACCTTAAATTTCACCCTCATGTGCATATCCTTATGACAGAGGGTGGATTAACAGGGCAAGAGAAATGGGATGATATACCATTTCTGCCTTATAACCTATTAAGAAGGAAATGGCAATATTACCTGCTAACCGAGATTAAAAGGAGATTACTCAAAAGCAAGGTTAATGATATTCTAATTGACAATCTATTTAAGGACAATGCCAGAGGTTTTTATGTCAATGGTGCGAGCAAGATGACCTCCTCCCGATATGCGGCCCGATATATAGGTAGGTACCTAGCCCGTCCTGCATTGGCAGAGTATAAGATAACCCGATACAATGGCAAAGAGGTTACCTTCTGGTATGAGAGTCATGAAACAGGCAAAAGAGAATATAAGACATTGGATGCAAAAGAATTTATCAAACGATTAATAGACCATATACCACTCAAGGGGTTTAAAATGGTTCGTCATTATGGACTGTATGCAAGACGGACAAAAGGTATAGCCATGGAGATACTGAAGAGGTGCAAGAGCTTCATCCAGAGGAGTTTTGATTTCATGACAGGTTTACCCCGAACCCTAAATTGGCGACAGAGGTTGGTAAACAGTTTTGG
>JBEBIF010000231.1:0-5926 GCA_040080515.1 Chitinophagaceae bacterium
TCCTTTTACCACCAGGCCCCACCAGCGGTCCCGTTCACCAAAATTGATAGGGCCGTCCATAGCTTCCATTCCTTTTTGCAGCAACCAGTGTTTGGCCACATCAAAAAGTAGTTCTGCTGCTGCCTGCTCATTGATACAATCAAAAAAACCAATGCCGCCCACCGGGCCATCATCGCCTTTGTTCTTATATTTTTTATTGGTAAAAGCGGCAATGCGACCGGCCAGCTTTCCATTCTCATCTTTTAATATCCACCTTATCGCTTCGCCGGTACGGAAGGTTTTATTTTTTTTTGGATCAAATACTTCTATGACGTCTTTATCCAGCGGACGTATATAGCACGGATTGCTCTTATGGATCTCGGGGTTTACCCTTATGAATTCTTTGGCAAGTTGTGGGGTGGTGACTTCAATCAGCTGCATAATAAATCTTATGTATGCAAATGTAAATCATGGTAGTTATATCAGGGGAAACTACATATTCCAGGGAGAAAATCCGGGTAAATCCAAAATACCCCAAAAATGGTATTGCAGGGCTGCCGGGAGATAGTAACTTTATTATGCTTACTTATCGAATTATCCCGCACCCGGGAAAAATATCTTCCGCACTAAGAAAAGGTCTGATCAGGATGGTTAAAAGGCAGTGATTAGCCTGGCTATGGAGTTCTTAAATATTCCTGGCAAGGGAAAAATTTGTTTCATAACCATAAAACCTACCACAATGCAAAAGAAGATCTTCTTAATCCTCACAGTTTTGTTGACTGTAAATGCAGGCATTTACGCTCAGCGATGGGCAGAGCCCATGAATCAACGACCCAATGATGACCTGAGTTTCTATGATTATCAAAAAGCCTTTGAAGACTATTACCGGCGAAACCCGGTCGATCTCAAAAGGGATAATGTAAACCCTAAATTCATTTTTAAAGAGGGTAATGAAGAAAGGGACAAAGTTGATATTGAAGAGCACAAAATGTTTAAGAGATGGGAATGGTTTACAGAGCCAAGAGTATATCCTTCCGGCCGGTGGGATTTCAAGAAAATTGCCGATATCCGTGAGGCTGTTGATAGGGATGATGATGAGATGATTTTAAAGCAACGCCAGCTGAACCCGCTGAAAGTACAATTCGTAGGAAACAAGATCATTTTTCCTTTAATAATCTGGACGCCGCTTGGGCCAAAAGACGCAGTTGGGGGCACCAATATGGGTCGGGTAAATTGTATCGAATTCAATCCAAAAAATTCCAAGACCATATTTATTGGTTCACCCGGTGGTGGTGTTTGGAGATCGTATGACGGAGGCGCCACATGGAGTCCGAGGTTTGATTCTCAACCTACCCTTAGTGTGGGCGATATTGCAATTGATAAAGCAGATTCAAATATTGTTTATGTGGCTACCAGTGATGCGTTTGGATATGGTTCGCCTTTTTGGGGAGGCACCTACAGTGTGGGTGTAATGAAAAGTGTGAACGGCGGTACTACCTGGAGTGCAACCGGCCTTAGCTGGACTGTGGGACAGAACAGGACCATCAGGCGATTGGTAATTCACCCTACTAATGGAAAGATATTATTAGCTGCAACAAGTAACGGGCTTTACCGCACTGCCGATGCCGGCGCTACCTGGACGCAGATCTGGGCTACCAGCACATACGATGTAGAATTTCAGCACAACGATGGAAACATAGTGTATGCTACCACCAGCCAGGTAATGAAGAGTACCAATGCAGGAGTTGCATTTGCTGCCCTCACCGCCAGTTGTCCGGGTAGCAGGTATAATATTGAAATTGCCAGGAGCAATACCAAAACCTTATACACTCTATGTACCAACGGAACGGTTCAAAAAAGTACTGATGCCGGCTCCACTTGGTCCACAACTACCGCACCCGGCGTTACCCTTTATGGATATTATGATAATGTATTGGCTGTTTCGCCCATTGATGCCAACCTGGTTTATGTGGCAGGCTTTAATATAAAACGAACAACAAATGGCGGCACCACCTGGGGAGCAGTGTCGACAGCGGGCCATGTTGACAATCACTGTATCGAATTCTTCCCCTCCAGCAGCAGCAGTATTTTATGTGGCAACGACGGAGGGTTATTTAAAACCACCAACAGTGCTGCAACCTGGAGCAGTTTGAATAAAGGATTAGCTATTACCCAGTTTTACCGTTTAGGTATCTGCAAGCTGGATCCCAATATTATGATCTGCGGCGCCCAGGATAATGGCAATATGAAATATACAGCCGGTGTTTTTACAAATGCTACCAATGCAGATGGTATGGAAGGGTTTATCGATTGGAGTAATTGCAATACGATATATGCAGGTACGCAAAACGGAGGTATGTACAGAACGTTTACCGGGGCTGCTCCCTGGACCCCTATCTCCGCTCCGGGTTCTGGTGCATGGATAACACCCTGGTGCCAGGATCCAGTAACTAATAAAACTATATATGCTGGAACGGACAAAGTGTATAAAAGCACTAACCAGGGAACTGCCTGGGCTGCTATCAGCCCGGTTTTGGCAGGCGTGGCGCCGTTCACCGTGCTTGAAGTGGCAAAGAACCCGAAAGTGATATATGCCGGTGATGGCAATAAGCTATACCGCACTACCAATGCAGGTGCTTCCTGGACCGATATTACCGCCGGACTTCCGGTTGCTTCCAACTACCTGATGGATGTTGCTATAAATGATAATAATCCTGATATTGCCTGGGTTACTTTCAGCGGGTATAATGCCGGCAGTAAAGTGTATAAAACAACCAATGGCGGTACTACGTGGGCAAATGTAAGCGGCACTTTGCCAAACATGCCGGTGAACTGTGTTGTGTATGAAAATAATATCAAGAATGCTGTTTACGTAGGAACCGATGCCGGAGTGTATTATATTAACGATGGGCTGGCAGACTGGGTGCCCTATAAATTTGGATTACCAAATGTAATTGTAGATGAACTGGAGATCCATTATGCAACAAAAAAAATAAGGGCAGCTACTTATGGAAGAGGAATGTGGCAGGCACCACTAAAAACACCTTAAACAAAAGAAATCGGATCTGGACAATTGGATAAAAAACAAGGGCTGGTATCATCCAGCCCTTGTTTTTTATATTCAATCCGATATAGCTGATCACATCATGACTGCAGGCGTCAATTCTTTGATGGCTGCCGAAGCAGCAAACTCTTGTTTGCCATTAATGGTAAGTATCAGCACCGCCTTATTTTCTCCCACCAGTTTTTTTTCTGTTTCATTCTGAAAGGCCCTGCTTTTTTCTTCACCCACATTTACCTGGTACACATCGTTGACGGTTTTGTTTACCAGTGTTTCTTTTTCCATTTTAATAGCGGTTTGCGTTTCAACTATTACAGGGCTGTTTACTTTTTCCACACCAGACACACTAAAGTATTTTCCATCGATCCAAAGCCCTTCGGCAGCAAGCGAAGTACCTTTTTTTATCTCTGCATATATAAAATATTTTTTTGGAAATGGATTTTTATCATTTCCCATCGGAGCTCCGGGTGTAGTAACCTGGCTGTAGATATATGTCTTGATTTCGGGGGATTGTCCGCAGGCAGTCATAAACAAACTAATGAACAGGCTGTAAAAAAAAACTCTTTTCATAACTGAAGTTTTAATACATAAAGATGATAAGTTCCGGCAAATACATAAAATTTTATTCATTTGCACAATGCCACCCTGCTGAGCAGCAATGATTGTTCAGGCAAAGAAGGTGCCAGTGATAAGGCTTTTTCAAAATGTTTTTTTGCTAATGCACTGTTTTTCAATTCAAATTGAAGTTCTCCGATGCTGGCATGATAGAGATGGTGATGCTCCAGCCCTTTTATCTGCATTAGCGCATCCAGTGCCTCTTCTTTGCCAAGAACATAGGCGGAAGCAATGGCTTTATTCAGCGCCACTACCGGGTTGGGCTGCAACTGGTACAGCAACTGGTATAAAAAATGAATACGCTTCCAGTTTGTTGCTTCAAAAGAAGGCGATGCTGCATGAAGCGAAGCAATGGCGGCTTCTAACTGGTAAACCGATATTTCAAATGGTTCGGAAGAAGCATCTAAATAGTCAAATCCTTTTTGAATAAGCGGCCGGTACCATTTGCTGCGGTCCTGGTATTTCAGCAAAATGATATTGCCCTTATCATCCAGCCGGGAACCCAGCCTGGAGGATTGAAAACACATCAGCGATAACAATGCTTTTACTCTTGGAAAAGCAGTAACTGGTTGCTCGGTCAGCAGTTTACATAGCCGCATGGCCTCATAGCAAAGATCCTCCCGTATCAGTTGTTCCGGGTGGGATGAGTTATATCCTTCATTGAACAGCAGGTAAAGGGACTTAATGACCGCATCCAGCCTTGCCGGCAATTCATTTCCTGCTGGTACATCCAGTTCGATCTTTTCAGCTTTGATCTTTTCTTTGGCCCGGTAAATTCGTTTGCTGATGGTATCATCTGAAGTTAAAAAAGCACGGGCAACTTCATTTACACTCAGGCCGCCCAATGTTTTTAAAGTAAGCGCTACTTGTGATTCAGGTTGGATGGACGGGTGACAGCAGGCAAACATCATCCGCAGTTGGCTGTCTTGTATCTCATTTTCCAAAAATAACTGGTGCATGGTGCTGGACAGGGCCCACTCCGATTCCAGCAGGTAGCCATAGTGCGGGACCAACTCACGGAAGCGCTTATGCCGGCGCAGGTGATCAATGGCTTTGTTGCGGGCTACCCGGTACAGCCATCCTTTGGGGTTTTCCGGCAGACCATTATAACTCCAGGTACTCATCGCCTGCAACAATGTATCCTGCACTATATCTTGTGCTGTTTCCAGTTGCTGCATACCAAGCAGGCGGGTTAAAACGGCGACCATCTTTCCCGATTCATGCCGGAAAAGATGGTCCACCAGTTGCGTAATGTTATCATAATGACGCATGATGATAAAAGAAAAAATCCCAAATAGCAAATCGCAAATTCCAAATCCCCAATAACCCTCAAATCTTAAAGTACATTATTGTTGGTAGTTGATTTTGGAATTTGCGATTTGCTATTTGGAATTTTGATTTCTTGTTACATATCAAATTTCATCACATGCCTTACCTGTACGCTGCCGCCGGAACCGAAATCGGGATAGTCGGCACAAAGGGCAATGGCGTCATCATAGCTGGCGGCATTCACAACAAAATATCCACCCACCACTTCTTTGCCTTCGGTGTAAGGGCCATCGGTAACGTTGGATGCACTTCCTTTTACCAGTTTACCACCCGGCACCAGGGCCTCGCCGCTGGCATAAGTGCCATTCTTTATCAGTTTGTCCACCCAGGCCATCCATTTACCCATGTTGGCCTGCATTTCTTCGGGTGAACTGTCTGGCGACATACCGCCATGAAAAATAAGCATGAACTTTTCCATAAAACTTGTTTTGTTGGGTTAAAAAAATTGTGTTTTATGTGTTAATGACGAACAAGTTCGGGCATTCCGGACAGGGAGGCAATAATTTTTTTTGAGGCACACTGGGAGAGGAGGCACGCAGAGGACGCTGAGTTCGCAGGGAATTCAAAATAGCTATTCTTGTATTTCTCTGTGCCCACCGCGTACTCTGCGTGAGTTGCCCTGTATTTCTCAGCTCAGGCGATCTGCTGCATCCGGGTCAGTTTCTTATATACGCCTTCATCAATCTCTATCAATTCATTATGATGGCCCCGCTCGATGATGGTGCCTTCATGCAGTACAATGATCTCATCTGCTTCTTTGATAGTACTGAGCCGGTGGGCAATAACAAGTGTGGTGCGGCCTTTCATCAATTTACTCAGTGCATCCTGTACCGATCTTTCGGATTCTGTATCCAGGGAGGAAGTAGCCTCATCCAAAATAAGTATGGAGGGGTTTTTCAGCACCGCCCGGGCAATACCCAGGCGCTGCCGCTGCCCGCCGGA
>JBEBIF010000740.1:0-1204 GCA_040080515.1 Chitinophagaceae bacterium
CTTCTGTTATCAATTCGTTCTTTGGAACATCACAGTTGTCTCAGTTTCTTGACCAGACGAACCCATTGTCAGAGATAACGCACAAACGTCGTATCTCCGCACTCGGGCCAGGCGGTTTGAGCAGGGAGAGAGCCGGTTTTGAGGTTCGTGACGTTCACTATTCACACTACGGACGCCTTTGCACAATTGAAACTCCGGAAGGTCCAAACATTGGATTGATATCTACTCTTTGTGTGCATGCTAAAATCAATGATATGGGTTTTATCGAAACGCCATATCGTAAAGTGCATGAAGGAAAAGTAAACATGAAGGAATTAAATTTTCTGAGTGCTGAAGAGGAAGACCTGGCAAAAATCGCACAGGCAAATACACCGTTGGATGAAAAAGGAAATTTTAAAGAAGAGAAAATTGTAAGCCGTGAGACCGGTGATTTCCCAATCCTTGATAAAAACGATGTTGAATATATGGATGTTGCTCCCAACCAGATTGTTGGGTTGAGTGCTTCATTGATTCCGTTTCTGGAGCATGATGATGCTAACCGTGCATTGATGGGGTCAAACATGCAACGACAGGCTGTACCGTTGTTACGTCCTGATGTACCTATCGTTGGTACGGGGTTAGAAGGAAAGGCAGCAAGAGACGCCAGGATTCAGATTCATTCGGATGGTAATGGAGTGGTGGAGTTTGTTGATGCAAATGAAATCCATGTTCGTTACGACCGTGATGCGCAGGAAAAATTAGTAAGCTTTGAAGATGACCTGAGAATTTATAAACTCACCAAGTTTATAAAAACGAATCAGGAAACCTGTATCAATCTGAACCCCGCTGTGAAGAAAGGCCAGAAAGTGAAGAAGGGTGATTTTCTGACTGAAGGATATGCTACCCAAAATGGCGAAGTAGCTCTTGGTAAAAATCTGAAAGTGGCCTTCATGCCGTGGAAGGGTTACAATTTCGAGGATGCTATCGTTATCAGTGAAAGAGTAGTAAAGGAAGATATGTTTACCTCTGTCCATATTTCTGAGTATGAACTGGAAGTAAGAGATACCAAGCTCGGGGAAGAAGAATTGACGCCGGATATTCCTAACGTTTCAGAAGAAGCAACAAAGGATCTGGATGAGAATGGGATCATCAGGATTGGCGCACAGGTAAAAGAAGGCGACATATTAATTGGTAAGATTACACCCAAAGGTGAATCTGATCCTAC
>JBEBIF010000741.1:0-1204 GCA_040080515.1 Chitinophagaceae bacterium
AATTAACATAAGGAAAGAGTATTATGAAGCCATTATTGCCGGCTACCTGGAATGGATGGAAGACAAACTGACAGAAGCCGAAAAAAAATACATTCACCATGCCGGCCTGCTGATCATCTATATGCAATCGTTGCGCTTCCTTACCGACTATCTTAGCGGAGATGTGTACTATCGTACCACTTACCCGGAACATAATTATGGCCGGGCGAAGAATCAACTATCATTACTTATATCATTGGAAGAATTCCTGCAACAGGAGTATAACTATAGCCTATAAAGAATTATTAATTCCCTTTCTTGTCCATTTCATTCGGTCCGTATATTCTTCCAAAGAAAGTATCCAACCCTATCTTCCGCCGGATATACTCTGCCAGCACAATACCAACCACCCCGCCGATACCAAGAAGGACGATTGCCATTCTCTCAGATGAAGCAGTCGCCAATGCGATCAATCCAAACAGGATGACCGGCGCTGCAAATGCCTGGAGCCAGAATAAGATATTTATAAGCCACTTTATAAACAACATGATAGTCGATAGGAATAGTGAATAGTCAATAGTAAAGAATTATTAATTAATAATTACTAATTAATAATTCCTTCCTCACACTTGCGAAAAATAAACCAATTCCTCTTTCAGTTCGAGAAAAGGATACTTCTCCTGCAGGGCTTTTGCTTTTTCAAAATGTGCTGCCAGAAACTGCTGATGCGCTTTTGTTCCCGGTTGAAAAGCCCGGTGCTTCCTGGCAATAACAATTCGTTTTACTTCCTGCATCAGTTGTCTTGACGCTTCATCAATACAGGCTTCGGCAAATTTCTCCAGCACAAATTCTGTTGCCGGATAATTCGGATGCACCAGGTCAATATCATAAAAGCGGTAATCCCGCAGCACATCGATCACCAGCTCGTACGCTGGAAAATAAAATACTGATTCAAACTTTGCATCAAGATAATGCACCGCTTCAATCAGCCGTGCCTTGCTGCGGTTATTTTCCACCACCCCATCCCGTATATGCCGTACCGGGCTTACTGTAAAAATAAATTTCAGTTTAGGATTAAAAGCTTTCAGCCTTTTCAGGCAATCCTCCAGCATGTCTTTTATCTCATCTATCTCCAGCATGTCTTTAGTAAACCAACTGGCCGGCGCCCGGTGGCAATTGGCCACGCCATTACTAATTACTTCAGAACCCGGGTCCGCTTCCTGTG
>JBEBIF010000742.1:0-1202 GCA_040080515.1 Chitinophagaceae bacterium
GTAAAAGTCCATACTGGTCCCGTTGTTGTGTTTTCTCCATCAGAGACCTCTACATACCATTCGTAATCGGTGAACTGGGCAAGGGATGGCCAGTTCATACAGCTAACTGAACCGGACGCAACATTTGAATTTGTTCCAATCAGGGTAAATGGATCAGACAAGTTCACCGGTAAAGTAAACTGGCTACTTGAACCTGTAAATGAGGTATTACTATACGGAGAATATGTTTTTACCGACATCAGGTTTTGATCCGGAAGGAATTGCATGATTCGCAAATATCCATTACCGCCATTGCTATATCCACTTTGGTAATCTGCCATAATAGTGTGAATAGTATTTCCATTGAATACATCAGTACGACGGCCTTCTCCGGGCACATGACCTGCCAGCATTAGAATCAGGTTCGGATTATCTTTCAAATCGTCATAAATTTTTTGTCCCGGTCCCTGGAAACTTGCAGAACTGCCAGTTCCCAACATGTTATGAGTAGAAAGTATCCCTTTTCTGTTGCTATGAGTTTTTAACAGAGCATCAGCCCAATCCAGTACAGGCTGAAGAGAAGCCGTTGTGCCATCGGGATAATATTCAATACTGATATGAATAAAATTAATTCCACCTGCACTGAATAATTGATAATGATTGTCATTATTTGTTACGCCATAATGTCCGCCATAATAAGCCCTGCCGGCAAATCTTGTTTCGCCAAAATATTGATTATAATAAACACTGGGTAGATCAGGGTTTCCTCCTGTGCCCTGGTCGTGGTTGCCCACACAAATGCCATAAGGAATACCATCAACTATCGGAACAGCCGGGTTTTCTATTTTTTTCATAGCTGTATCTGCCCGCCTCCATTCAATTGTATTATCAGCTCCGGGTGGATTATCGCCATTTTGTACACAATCTCCTAATTGTACCACAAAGGCAACATTGCTGTCAATCCTATGATCGGCTATCCATTGTGTTTGTGCTTTAAAGATTCCGTTATGTCCTCCACCTCCGCTATTTGTTCCGGGTAATTCTTCGGTATAGAATTGTGTATCAGGTAATCCAATGATGGTGAATTTGGCACCGGGTATAGTTTTCTTTCTTCCATAAAAACGAACGGTCAAATTACCACCATTAGGGTCGCTTACTGTTGCACAAATGTTGGGACTGGTAGATGGAGACTGGGCATTATTTGCTGGTGATGGATTTAGAGG
>JBEBIF010000743.1:0-1199 GCA_040080515.1 Chitinophagaceae bacterium
TTTCATAGGTAGTTTATTTGACTATGAAATTAGAATCTGTATATCAGAAAACAGGCAAGAAAATACTACTTAAATATTCTTTTATTACCTGAACTTTTTGCTTGCCCTGCATAGAAACTTTACTCAAACAAACATCCCGGCGCTTTAGCCGGGATGTAGAATTAATGGGTACACTCTTTATTTGGTTTTTCGTCCAAACATGTTTTTTCTCTCCTTTTGATATTAAGCCTCATATCGGGAGAGGCGGGAATGAGGCTAACTACACCCACCCTGGTTACCACAGTTCAAACATTTGTAACAGGTGCCGCTGCGCATCATGATGTGACCGCAAACATTACAGGCTGGTGCATCACTCTGCATATTCTTTAATCCTGCATTCATCGCATCAGCTCCATTGTCAGTTTTTACAGATTGTGCAACCCGTTGGTTTTTGACCGGCTGCGGGGTCACTGTTCCTGATGATGGAGTCACACGGACACTGGATAATTCAGGCTCTGCATATTCCAGCGGATTAGAAGGTACTTCATCCCAGTCATCAGCCCCGGTATTCATCACCTCAGGTTTATCTAGTACATGAACAAGATCTGTACGTCCCAAATATTCATAACCCAATACACGGAAAATGAAGTCAACAATGGAAGTGGTTGATTTAATGTTCGGGTGTTCTACAAAACCAGACGGGTCAAACCTGGTGAAAGCAAATTTGTCAACAAATTCTTCTAATGGTACGCCATACTGTAATCCTATAGAAATAGAAATGGCGAAACAGTTCATCATACTGCGCATCGTTGCCCCTTCCTTCGCCATGTCAATGAAAATTTCTCCCAGTGTTCCATCTCCGTATTCGCCGGTGCGAAGGAAAATAGCTTGCCCATTGATCTTTGCTTTTTGTGTAAAGCCACGACGCTTGGCCGGCAAAGCTCTGCGTTCAACAATGCTGGCAAGTTTCCTTTTCAGCTTGGTGTCAGGAGAAGCCTGTACTCTTTTCTGCACTTCTTCCAGCAATTCTTCAACTGTCAGTTTGCCTAAGTCGACAATGTTTGATTCTGGTTGCTGATCGCTGGTTACTGGTTGCTCTTTTTCGGCAACAGCTGTTTCTGTTTTTTTCTTTTTGTCGCTCTTGTTACTGAGTGGCTGCGACAATTTAGAACCATCCCGGTACAAAGCGTTTGCCTTCAAGCCAAGTTTCCAGCTCAGCA
>JBEBIF010000232.1:0-5841 GCA_040080515.1 Chitinophagaceae bacterium
GACCAATATTAAGATGATACACTTTAATACCTTTTTTCTTGGCAGCCTCTGCATAGGGCACCAGTTTGCGTATCGGCGAAGGCGGCATCTGCTGGCCACGATTGGATATTGTTAGCATAAGGACAAAGATAAGGAAGTGGGTGGTGAAAGGGAAGTGGAGAGTGGGGAGTGGGGAGTGGGTAGTGGCGAGTCGGGAGTCGTTAGTCAATAGTCGGAAGTTGGGAGTTCTTTGTTTGAAAGGTACTGTGGATGATCTGAGGAAAAAAAATGTAACTTAATGCAATCAACGCTTACCAAAGACCTGTGGCATGAAACACAACCAACGCCTGCTACCCGTTTTTCTTTTAGTCATTTTGCAGACCACTCATGCGCAACAGTGGAAAGCAGATACCGACAGCGCCAGGCAATACCTTCTGCAAAAAAACAATGCCAAAGCCCTGGACTTTTTTTTAAAAGCTTATGAGCCACTTAAGAATGATTCTGTCAGAACCATCCATTTTTATCAAAACAATACCGATATCGGTGACCTGTACACGGCCATGGGACAGTACGCAAAAGCAAAACCTTATTATACAACTGCAAAAACAACTATTGAACAATTACAGGGAAAAGAAAATGCGCCTTATGCACTCAGCTGCAATAACCTTGGCCGGTTGCTCCGCCTGATGGGGCAATATGAAAGATCAGAACCGCTGCTGATTGAAGCAAGAAATATAAGAGCAATCATCTTTGGTAAAGAAAATGCTGATTATGCCACCAGCTGTAATAACCTGGCCGTACTGTACCTCGAAGTAGGCATGTATGATTCTGCCCGTCCGTTATATGTGGAAGCAATGCAGATACGGGAACGGGTATTGGGCAAAGAGCATATTGACTATGCCGCCAGTTGCAACAACCTGGCAATACTGTACGTAGTAACAGGCAAACCTGCCGAAGCTGAACCCCTGTACCTTGAAGCAAAACGCATCCGTGAAAAAGTATTGGGAAAGGAACATCCCTTTTATGCGGCCAGTTGTAATAATCTCGGGGCATTGTATCTTGATATGGGCCAGTATAGCAAAGCAGAGCCACTTTATTTAGAAGCAAAACAAATACGGGAAAGAGTATTGGGCAAAGAACATCCGGACTATGCCGCCAGTTGTGATAACCTTGCCATCTTATACATGGACATCGGTAATTATGAAACAGCAGAAGCCCTGTACAAAGAAGCCCGCCGGATAAGAGAACGGTCACTCGGTACCAAACACATCGAATATGCCAAAGGCTGCAACAACCTGGCATTACTTTATAAAATACTCGGGCAATACGATGCGTCCGCCGCATTGTTCAGCGAAGCAAAAGATATTTTTGAGGCAGCAGTAGGCAAAGACCATTTTGAATACGGCAAATGCTGCAACAACCTCGGCGCTGTATATATGGATATGAACGACTATCAAAAAGCAGCGCCGCTTTATGCGGAAGCCAAACAGGTATGGGAAAAAGTAGTAGGCAAAGAACATCCCGAGTATGCAAAAGCCTGTCATAACCTGGCCCTGGTCCATTTTGAAAAAAATGAATACACCGCTGCAGAAGCATTATTTACAGAAGCAAACAGTATCCGGGAGAAAGTGCTGGGCAGGGAGCATCCCGATTTTGCCGAAGGATGTGATAATCTTGCTCTTCTTTATGCGGCCATGGAACAAATCCCAAAAGCAGCTGCACTGGAACTGCAGGCAAAACAAATTCGGGAAAAAGTATTAGGAGTGGCGCACCCGGATTACCTGAAGAGTTGTATCAATCTTGCCAATATCTATCGCAGCGGCGGCAACCAACAGATGGCCATTAATCTTTTTACAGAAGCCTTCTCTGCACAGCAGGCATTATTGCAAAAGGTCTTCCGCTTTACTACAGAACCGGAGAAACAGGCATACCTGGCCAAAGTAAATGAGTACCGCAGTTATTTTCTCTCTTTCATTACCGACGCACCGGAAGATAAAGTAGCGGTGTATACTTACGAAATATCACTGGCAAACAAAAACCTGGTGGTAAATGCCTCGCAACAATTGCGGCAGCATATCAGCAATGCCGGCGACACGGCACTTACCGCCACCTATAATCAATGGATCGCAGCAAGAGAGCAACTGGCTTTCTGGTATGTGCGACCGGTAAGCGAACGGAAAATACAGGTAACAGCACTGGAGGAACAAGCCAATACGCTGGAGAAAGAACTCATCCGTTCTTCCGCATCCTTTCGCAGCCAGCAACAGGAAAGCAGCTGGAAGGATATACAACAGGCATTACAACCGGGCGAAGCAGCCATTGAGTTCTCCACTTTTCAATATCACAACGGAAGAAGATTTACAGACAGCATGTATTATACAGCCGTCATCATCCGGAAGGACAGGCCGGCACCGGAACTGGTAACACTGTTTGAAAAAAGAGAGTTGGATGCAGTACTGGGAAAACGTAGCAGCAGTCCCGGCCAGCAGCGGCTGAGTGTTTTATATACAACAGCAAAACAAACTGCCGGCAGCAAAGCAGCGCCTTCATTATATACACTGATATGGCAACCGTTGCAATCGAAATTGACAGGCATCAGCACTATCTATTTTTCTCCTGCCGGTGAATTATATAAAGTGGCTTTCGCTGCGCTGCCCGTAAATGCCACCCAAGTGCTGAGCGATCAGTACCGGCTGGTGCAATTGCATACTACAGCAACGGTGATCAGCAAAACAGGTTCTTCCATTGCAGAAACTGATAAACTGTTGCTGTACGGAGGAGTGCAGTATGATGCAGACAGCAACAGTATTCGCAGGGCGGTGTTGCAGTACAGCGGTGGTACGGATATCGCCAAACGTTCTGTTCCGGAAAACTTATTGCGCAGCAGCATCGGTGATTTTTATTACCTGTCCGAATCCGAAAAGGAAGTGAATGAGATTGGAAGACTGGCACGTCAAAAAAAATATGAGGTCACGGTATCTAACGGTATCAACGCTACGGAAGAATCAGTGAAAGCAATATCCGGTAATCATGCACCTTCTGTATTGCATATAGCCACACATGGTTTTTTCTTTCCCGATCCCGGCGGGCAGGAACAGGAAGTAAGAAGTACAGGGCGGTATGCCTTTCAGCAAGCGGTGAACCCGCTTATTCGTTCCGGGCTGGCATTGGCCGGTGCCAACAATGCCTGGAAAGGCAAACCCATTGCCGGTGTGGAAGATGGCATACTTACCGCTTATGAAGTATCTAACCTGTACCTGCCCGGTACCAAACTCGCAGTGCTCTCTGCGTGTGAAACCGGGCTGGGTGAAGTGCAGGGAAGTGAAGGAGTGTACGGATTGCAGCGGGCCTTTAAAATTGCCGGCGTGGAAAACCTGGTGATGAGCCTTTGGAAAGTACCCGATGCAGAAACAGCCCTCTTCATGCAGGAATTTTACCGAAACCTTTTTGCAAAGCAAACCGTCAGCGCTGCGTTCTACAACACGCAGCAACTAATGAAAAACAAGTATCGCAACGATCCGTTTAAATGGGCAGGGTGGGTGCTGGTGCGATGATCTTTACCATCCAGTTTTTTTAGCTGGCTGATCTCTTATGCCAGGTTGCCGGTTGCTAAAACGGTATTCTCCCATCCTATAACTACTGACGGGCGGGTTGCTCAGCCCGCTTTACACAGTTCATTTTTTAAGCCATTCTTATTTCAAACTACCATAAATAATATTTGTGATCTTATCATTGAAATCCCAGTGAGAATTGGGTGAGTGCTGCGTCATGATCAAACAAACCATCTTTTCTTTTGGATCGGCCCAATAAACGGTACCATAGTATCCTCCCCAGGCAAACGAACCTTCATTCCGCATGTTTAAATTTGCTGATTTTTTGGATGTTACTGCAAACCCAAGGCTAAAGTTATCATCCCCAAATAAATTATTAGCCAGCTGGGGGCTTAGCATCAGCTCAACAGTGCGCCTTCCCAAAATTTGTTTGCCATTGTAACTCCCTTTATTTAACAGCAGTTGAAGAAAAACAGCATAATCATATGCTGTTGAAGATAATCCGGCCCCGCCTGAAAAATAGCTTTTGGGAATGAGCGGGTACTTAGGATCTATATTCCTGAAAGTGGGCGACCACTCAATGATCTTTTGATCGTTATCTTCAGTATAAACGGTTGCCAGCCTGCCGGCCTTTGCAGCAGGAAGATTGAAGTAGGTATCCTTCATGCCAAGCGGCTCAAAAATATGTTTATGACAATAGGTTTCCAGCGACTCTCCGCTTATTATTTCAATAAGGCAGCCCAGTAAGTCAGAATTTAAACCATAGGTAAACCGCTCACCCGGATTATGGAGAAGCGGCAACGCTCCTAAAGCCTTCATTTTAGCTAACAGACTTTCATTAAAATATCCCAATCCGGATGGAATATTGTTTTTAGCATAAACAGCCTGCATGGTATCTGTGCCAATCGCAGGATAGTCAATACCTGATGTGTGTGTAAGCAGGTCACGGAATGTAATTTCACGTTTAGCCGGGGTAGTGGTATAGCTTGAATCTGATGGGTTAAAAGTTTTGATCAGTGTGGGGTTTTTGAGCTCAGGTATAAAATCAGAAATATTCTGATCAAGGGTGAACTTCCCCTGCTCCAGTAACTGCATGACCCCCAAGCTTATTATTGCTTTGGTCTGGCTCATGATCCTGAAAATAGCATCAGCGGGCATTGGCTTTTTAGCCGCCAGGTTGGAATACCCGCTTCCTTTGTAATACACTACCTGGTTGTCTTTGACAATAATGACAACAGCGCCTGCCAGCCAGTTCTTATTTGCATAATTCTTTAATAGTGTGTCAATTTGAGCCAAATTTTCATAATTAAAACCAGCATGCTTTTTTATTACTGGTGAAAGAGTTTGCGCAAAAGCACCTTGTAATGTAAGAATGAATAGAAGGAGGCTTAGTGATTTTTTCATGTTGTAAACTAATTAGTAGTAATTGAATCGGGTTTTAGTTGTTCCGGGTTTCGATCAGGGCACACTAATACAAATTACTTCTATTCCTGGCAGGTTGTTAAAGATATTTCAGAGCGGGACAATAGGAAGCTGAGAACATATTCATTAAGCCGCCATAGGGCCAAACCCCATCCTGCTGTATCTTATACTAAATTCATCAACGTATTACTTCACTTATTTGAATCACCGGCTGTATATTGGTATAGTTCGGAATATCATTTCTGATCTTATCAGCATTTGATCTGAAAGAATTCTGATACGCCGAAAGCTTGTCAAAGTATAAATAGCCAATAGCTAAATAGGGAACGGGCTCATCCGGAATTCTGCCGGCTATGCCTTTATCAATTTCGTACAGCTTCAATGAGTCGCCCAATAAACTTGCCACCAGTGGCATGTGCTTATTGGAATAGTAGTCCATATCAAATTTTTTCCCGTCACCATTTGGATATAATATGGTCACTTTGATCATGCCTTTTTTTGATTGGTTATTTTCTGCAGGTGTTTTCTGCTGAAAACCGAAAAGAAGTCCGGCGAGCACCACGAGCCCGGCAACGGAGATAATTTTAGTACTCATTTTGATCAGGTTTAATTTTTTCTAAAGTTGACGATTTTATTTATAACGGCATAATTGGGTCCCTTCATAAGGGTAGCGTATCGCTGTAACAGGACAGGTAGGGCAGGGCTTATCCGGGAGTTGAAAACTGTCAATTGTGTACAGCTCTATTTCTTTGGATTATCAGGATACCGGGATCTTGTATGCTTTACTGAATTGGATATCATTTTCTTCAATACAGAAACATCTATATCAGCCATCCTTTTTACGTAAACACAAACTTTTCCGGTTTTATGCTTTCCCAGCCTTTTAAAT
>JBEBIF010000744.1:0-1186 GCA_040080515.1 Chitinophagaceae bacterium
GCGCCACACCATCACTTACCATTGCCGGCAATTGATAGCAAAGGCTTTTGCCACCACCGGTAGGCATGATCACAAACGTATCATGACCGGCGAGCAGCGATTCAATTGCTTTTTCCTGTGTGCCTTTAAATTTGTCGAACCCAAAATATTGCTGAAGCTCCTTATGCAGATCAAACCTCTTTTTCGGGGCTGCTTGTTCTTTCGCTGTTTTTCCGGCTTTTATCGGGCTGGATTTTGCCGCCGGTTCGCTTTTCTTTTTGGCGGGCTTTTTAACTGTTGGTGTTCCCATTGCTCAATTAATTTTCTACTTGCCCCGCATTTTGGCGGAGTTGCACTTCTATAAATGCGGATTTATTTAAGATACTCCTTTTTGCCCGATAAATACTGCCGGTTTCGTTTATTTTTTACCCAACCCTGCTTTTGGTGAATCCATACCGGGATAAATAAGTGTTTATATATCGGGGGCTTAAGAGGTTACTAAGCCAGGCTGATGAAAAGACTCTTGTGGAGAAATCCTGCCGCACAACTTCTTGTCCCCATTTTCCAGTAATCCTGATTGGTACCAGGATCTGAAGAGAGCAAATTTACAACGCATTTGCCGCTTTATCGGGGCCAAAGTCGTTAAAATTAACTGTAACGTTTGCGTAACGAGAACATCATTATTAAATCCTCTAAATTTGCGGCGACGAAATACTATCATGGCCAGCTCAATTAAGCAAATAGCCCTCAGGACCATTCAACTGGAAGCCCAATCCATTTCGGAACTGGAGGCCTTTATCAATGATGATTTTGAAAAAGCGGTGACCGCTATTGCCGGCTGTAAAGGCCGGGTGGTGGTAAGTGGCATTGGCAAAAGCGCTGTGATCGCTCAAAAGATCGTAGCCACATTCAATTCTACCGGAACTCCTTCTATTTTCATGCATGCGGCAGATGCCATACATGGCGACCTGGGCATGGTGCAGCAGGAGGATGTGGTGATCATCATCAGCAAAAGCGGCGAAAGCCCGGAAATAAAGGTGCTGGTACCACTTATCAGGAACTTTGGCAATGTGCTAATTGGTATGGTGGGCAGTATTGATTCATTTTTAGCAAAAAATGCTACCCTTATTTTAAATACTACTGTTCAGCAGGAGGCTTGTCCCAATAACCTGGCGCCAACCACCAGCACCACAGCCCAATTGGTAAT
>JBEBIF010000745.1:0-1184 GCA_040080515.1 Chitinophagaceae bacterium
TCAATCGTTACCTGCTTTAAAGTACGGGTGCCTGGGTTCATGGTAGTATCCCAAAGCTGATTGGCGTTCATTTCGCCTAAACCTTTATATCGCTGAATGTTTACAGAGTCATCTTTTCCGCCGCCTAATCTTTCTATTAAGGTTTTACGTTGGATCTCGTTGTACGCATAGGCCTGTTCTTTACCTTTTTTTACCAGGTAAAGCGGGGGCTGGGCAATATAAACATATCCCTGCTCCACCAGTTCAGTCATATACCGGTAAACAAAAGTCAGGATTAATGTGGCTATGTGTGAACCATCCACATCAGCATCTGTCATAATGATGAGTTTATGATAACGGAGTTTGCTCAGGTCAAGGGCCTTGGGGTCTTCAGGTGTTCCCATTTTTACGCCAAGAGCCGTAAACATGTTTCTTATCTCTTCATTGTCGTAGATCTTATGCTCCATCGCTTTTTCTACGTTCAATATCTTACCCCTGAGTGGAAGAATGGCCTGGAAACTTCTGTCTCTTCCTTGTTTAGCTGTTCCTCCCGCCGAATCTCCCTCAACCAGGAATAATTCGCAACGTTCAGGATCACGGTCAGAACAATCAGCGAGTTTACCCGGAAGGCCACCACCAGTTAACACAGATTTACGTTGAACTAATTCCCTTGCTTTTCTGGCAGCTGCCCTTGCCTGGGCGGCCAGGATCACTTTGGCAACAATATTCTTTGCTTCTTTTGGATTTTCTTCTAAATAGGCTTCCAGTACTTTTGATACTGTAGAATCAACCACACCCATCACTTCATTATTACCAAGCTTGGTTTTGGTTTGCCCTTCAAACTGTGGTTCCGGAACTTTTACAGATATAATAGAACTTAATCCTTCCCGGAAGTCATCGCCTTCAATTTCTACTTTGGCTTTTTCAAATAAACCATTTTTATCGCCATAACTTTTAAAAACTCTTGTCAATGCACGGCGGAAACCCGATACATGGGTACCGCCTTCAATCGTATTGATATTATTAACGTAAGAATAAATATGTTCGTTATAACTGTCATTGTAATTGAGGGCAACTTCTACTGCTACGTTGGTGTTCTCATCTCTTCCTTCTACGTAAATGACTTTTGGAATAAGTGAGTTACGTCCGGCACTGCTATCGAGCATCTCCACAAACTCTACTATACCACCTTCGCTATAAAATAC
>JBEBIF010000746.1:0-1182 GCA_040080515.1 Chitinophagaceae bacterium
CTGGTCAGGGTGGTAAGTTGGCCCGTAGTGCAGGTTCATCTGCACAGTTAACGAATAAGGAAGAAAAATATGCCATATTAAAAATGCCTTCTGGTGAGTTGAGAAAGGTGCTGATCAATTGTTATGCAACTGTAGGTGTGGTTAGCAACAGCGATCACTTTCTGCAAAGTATGGGGAAAGCCGGACGAAACAGGTGGAGAGGTATCAAGCCAAGAACCAGAGGGGTGGCCATGAACCCGGTAGATCACCCGATGGGTGGTGGTGAAGGTAAAGCTTCAGGTGGTCAGCCCCGTAGCAGAAATGGTCAGTACTCAAGAGGTCTGAAAACAAGAACAAAAGGAAAAGGAAGCGATAAGATGATTATTCAGCGTAAGAATGGAAGTAAGATTTCCAAGTAAACAAACTAATTAACAACACAACGTCATAAATCATGGCTCGTTCGATCAAAAAAGGTCCTTATGTAGCTTCTCATCTTGAAAAAAAGGTGTTAGCTATCAATGAAGGCAAAAACAAGAAAAGTGTTATCAAAACATGGAGTCGTCGTTCTACAATCACTCCTGATTTTGTAGGCCACACTTTTGCGGTGCACAATGGAAACAAATTCATTCCTGTGTATGTAACCGAGTTTATGGTTGGGCACAAGTTGGGAGAGTTTGCACCAACCCGCCAGTTCAAAGGACACTCAAGTAAGAAAGTAGAAGCATAATAAAGAAACTGAATAACAATGGAAGCAGTAGCTAAACTGAGAAATTATCCGACATCGCCCCGTAAAATGCGTTTACTGGCCGATCTCATCCGGGGGAAGAAAGTAGAAAAAGTGTTGGCTGAGTTGGAGCATAGTCCAAAACACCCTGCAGTGCCGCTGCGTAAACTGGTGTTGAGTGCTATCAGCAACTGGAAGCAGAAGAACGAAGGCGGTGATGAAAGCCAGTTGGTGGTGAAAACTATTTTTGTGGACGGTGCAAGAACATTGAAACGTATGCGTCCGGCTCCGCAAGGCCGTGTTTACAAGGTTCGTAAACGCAGCAACCATGTAACAGTAATTGTTGACACAAAAGAATCTAAAAACTAAACAAATTAATAAACCAATAACATGGGTCAAAAAGCAAATCCGATTGGTAACAGGTTAGGCATCATCCGTGGATGGGAATCTAACTGGTATGGTAATAAAAAAGATTACGC
>JBEBIF010000012.1:0-24082 GCA_040080515.1 Chitinophagaceae bacterium
AGGGCCCTGTGGGAAGGGCAGGCAATCCATCCGTCCTTATCCGCCCAATCAGCGTCATCAGCGTTCCCATTCATGCCTATCGTACTTTTCCGCACCACTCAAAAAAACGCATTCTCTCCTTCATCATACCAAAAAAAACAATATCTTGTCTTCTGATCCCGCCCTGCAACCTTAACTCTCAACCACCAAACACTTCTTTATGAGGAAAGTCTATCTGCTATTAGTAGCCTTTTTTGCCGTCTCTTTTATTCAGGCACAAACAACCGCCCCTTCAGAAACAGAACCCAACAACACACCAGCCACCGCCACACCCATTGCCTCCACACCAGCTAAGATCAAAGGAAACATCTCACCCGATGGTGAGTTTGATTATTACTCCTTTACCGCTGCTGCCGGCGACAAAGTGTTTGCAACGGTTCAAACCTCGTTTTCCGGTAATGCAACTTCGGATGCTGACCTTCGCCTGTTTGCCTCAGACGGTACTACTTTAATTGAATATGATGATGCCGATGGTAGCTTCGGTGGATTAACGCCCTCTATCGCAGGCGCCACCCTTCCCTCAGCAGGCACCTATTATATACAGGTGAGCCATTTCAGCGCCACCAACCGCATTCATGGATATGATCTGTATGTAAAACTACAATCAGGTGTTCCCACTCCTGAAGTAGAAAGTAATGATACTCCCGCCACCGCCAATGTAATGCCGGCCAGCGGCTGGGTAAGTGGTGCCAGAAACCCCGCAGCTGCTACAGAGCAGGATTGGTTCTCTGTTACACTGGCTGCCGGTGAATCCGTTTTCATCAGCATGGACCTCGATCCGGAAAGAGATAATGTGCAATACGACGGCCGGCTTGGATTTGCCCTCTTTGGTGATGCCAATAACCAGATACTGGTGGTGAATGACGCCTCAACAGGAAGTGCCACCAACCCGCTTTCAGAAGCATTTTTATTTACCGCTAAAACCGCAGGTACCTATTATGTATTTGCCGATGCGGCATCTGCAGCCGTTGGCGGGCCCACAGCCACCTATACTATTTCTTATTCAAAATTTGCTGCCACTACAGCCAGCTATGTTACCTACACCTCTGTGGATGTTCCCAAAACCATCGGGCCCGGTGCCGGTTCCGTTACTTCCACACTGACCATTCCCGACAGTAAGCTCATCAATGATGTTTCAGTCAACATCAACCTCACCCATGCATTGATGGCTGATATAGATGCCACCCTTACCACACCCAATGGCACCATCCTGCATCTCTTTACCGACATTGGTGCAACAGCCACCGGCGGACAAGCACTGATGGACATGACACTGAATGATAATGCCGCCATTCCACCGGCCTTTACCGTATTGCGGCCTGTAGTATATCAACCAGAGATACAAACCAAACTCGATATGCTGAAAGGCGTGAACACCTCTGGGGTGTGGACGCTTACCTTATATGATGATGGGGCCAATGCCTCCGGCGGTACATTAAACAGCTGGTCATTGGATGTGCTCGAAACCGTGCCGCCCAATATTGCCGGCGCTAATGTTATTGCCAACGAAGATTTTGAAGCCTCTGATGGTGGCTTCACCCATTCCGGTGCAGGTGATGAGTGGGAAAGAGGTTTACCTTCTTTTGCTCCTATCACCACCGCCAACAGCGGTACCAATTGCTGGAAGACAGACCTCGACAATACTTATAATGCCTCTGCCACACAAATATTATCATCACCCACCTATGTGATCCCGGCCGGCGTCAATGCCAAATGGCTCACCTGGGCCATGAAGCACCAGGTAGAGAACAGAAGTTTTGACTCACTGCGGATCTATGTAGAAGAAGTGGGCAATCCGTCTAATGCTAAAACATTGTTCAACTGGTTTGGTGCCACACCACAGGCTACCATCGGTAATCCGGGAGTAAGCACCAACTTCGCAGCAGGCTGGGGCACCCATTGGGCTGATATCAGTTCCTTCTCCGGTATGTCTGTCCAGTTCAAAGTAAAACTGGGTACAGATGGTTCCGTGCAACTGGCCGGTGTTGCCATAGATGATTTTAAGATCTATGAACTCTGCAGCCCCTCCTCCATTACATTGGGTGCCAATCCAACTATATGCGCCGGTCTTACCGCTGTCGGACTTTCTTACACCGGCACTACAGGCACACCCGATCAATACAGTATAGATTATGATGCAGCCGCCGAAGCCCAGGGCTTTGTGGATGTGGTCAATGCCGCATTGCCACCCAGCCCCATCACACTCACCGTGCCGGGCGCAGCAGCACCTGCTGTTTATAATGCCTCCATTACCGTAAGACTTGCAGCCGGTGGTTGTATCAGTCCTGCAGTACCATTCACTGTTACCGTTGGTGCTTCACCTGCCCTGTTTACTGTTACAGGTGGTGGTGCTTATTGCGGTGCCGGTGGTGCTGCAGTAGGATTAAGCGGTTCTGAAGCAGGGGTTGATTACCAGCTTTTCCTTGGCGCATCACCATCAGGTGCACCCGTACCAGGTACAGGCTCTCCGCTGAGCTTTGGTTTCCAGACAGCAGTGGGCACATATACTGTTGTAGCTACTCATGCCACTTCCGCCTGTGTAAGAACGATGACCGGTTCTGCAGTGGTCAGCACCGCCACAGCACCTGTGGTAAATGCACCCACTGTTACACAACCCACCATTTCCACACCCACAGGTACTATCGTGGTAAATGCAACGGGCGGACCAACATTAGAATATAGTTTGAACGGCGGCGCTTACCAGTTGTCCAACACCTTTGCCGGTTTGGCCCCTGGTTCCAGTTATAATATCTCCGTTCGTTTACAAAATACTACCGGTTGCGAAGTACTGTACAGCGGTAACCCCGTTGTATTGAATTCCGTTTCCGTACGGGTAACAGATGTGCTCGTGGGCGCATCACCCTTCCAGGATTCTATGTGGACGATCAACCTTGCTGATTATTCTATTATCAGAAGAATGGGGCCCACACTTTCCGGTTTCACTATCACCGGTATGAATGGTATTGCCACCAACCCGTTAACGGGTGAACATTTTATGATCGCAAAAGTTTCCGGAAGTCCCGGACGCAGATTAGTAAAAGTGAATGTGCAGACAGGAGTGTGTACGCTTATTGGTGATATGGGAGATAATTTCTCTACTCTTGCCTTCCGTCCTACCGGTGAGTTATATAGTATAACTGGTAACGGATCAAGTTCGCTTCCGCCGGAAACCATGTATGTAATTGATACATTGACCGGTCTGCCCACCTTCTACAGAACATTGGGCAATGGGGCCGATGGTGAAGTGATCGCCTTCAATCCGGATGATAATTTCTTCTACCACTGGTCTGGCAACGGAACAGTGATATGGGAAAAATTTGCCAATGACCTCGATCCGATCGTACCATTAACAACCAATGTGGTCAGTGGTGAAGTGTTCGGCGCATTATATTCCGGAGGCGGTAAATTCTGGATCAGCAATATCAGTTCTACCATACGCCAATGGGATGTACCATCAGAAACAGCAGGCCCTGTTTTGATGAACACTCCTGATGATCTCCGTGGTTTGGTACGGGAATCTTGTGTAAGTTCTATTACCGCAGGCGGGCCAACAGCGATCTGCAGCGGCAACAACGTAGTGCTTACCGTTAATGGTGGTGCCGGCAGTTACCAGTGGTACCAGGATGGTGCAGCTCTTGCCGGTGAAACAAACGTTACTTACACCGCTACTGTAGCAGGCTTATATAATTGTATCTATCTCGATGGCTGCGGAATTACCGACAGCGTATCATTAGGAATAAATGTTACCGTATTACCAACACCAGATGCAGTGGCCACACCGGCAGCACAGACCATTTGTTCCGGTGCTACTATCACTAATATTGTACTTACCGGCGCCGTAGGCGGAACAGTATTTAACTGGACAAGAGATAACACAGGTACTGTAACAGGCATCGCTGCCAGCGGCAGTGGTGATATCAGTGGCACATTGACCAATACCACCACTGCACCGGTTACCGTTACATTTACGATAACCCCGACAGCTGCAGGTTGTACCGGCACACCTGTTACTGCCACAGTAACGGTGAACCCCACACCGGTAGTTGATCCGGTGACCAGCCAGGTGGTTTGTAATAATGCTTCCACAGCAGCAATAAACTTTACCAGCCCTGTGGCAGGAACCATTTTCAACTGGACCAATACCAATACAGCCATTGGACTCGGCGCCAGCGGAACAGGCAACATTTCTTCCTTTGTTGCCACCAATGCAGGCGTTACACCAATAGCAGGAACAATAACAGTTACCCCCGTATATACCAGCAGTGGCGGACCCATTTCAGTACCATTTAATTTCACAGGTGGTGTGCAAACATGGACCGTACCTGCAGGAGTTACATCAGTCACCATAGATGCGTATGGAGCAGAAGGTGGCAACGGTGCACAGGGTAATAGCTCTGGCGGTCCTACATTAGGAGGCGTTGGAGGCAGAGGATCAAGAGCAAGTGGCACTTTAGCAGTAACACCAGGCCAGGTGCTAAATATATTTGTAGGCGGAAGCGGTGGCACACCAACTGCAGGCTTTAATGGCGGCGGTACAGGTGGCAGCGCCAATGCAGGCGGTGGCGGTGGCGCCAGTGATATTCGTTTCCCCGGAGCTACAGCAGCCGACAGGTTACTCGTTGCAGCCGGTGGCGGTGGCGGTGGCCGCGGTGGATGTGAATCTAACAATACGATCAACGGCGGTCCCGGTGGTAATGGAGGTGCAAATGGTACCAATGGTACCGACTCTCCTGATGGCGGTGGCGGATTTGGTGGCTTCGGGGCCAACTTTGGCGCAGCCGGTATCGGTTGCAGTGGTTTCCTCGGCACGCCAGGTGCACCAGCTGTTGGAGAAACAGGTGGTAATGGTGGTGGCGGACAAAGTTGCTGCTGCTTTAGCTTCGGGTCAATACCCGGCGGCGGCGGCGGCGGTGGTGGATTCTTCGGCGGCGGTGGTGGTGGCGGCGGTTCTGCCGGTACTACATTGTGTGCTGGTAACAATAAAGGCGGCGGCGGCGGCGGGGCCGGCGGTACCTCTTATTTAGGAGGTGTAAGCGGTGCTACATTATCTAATGGTGTTCAGTCAGGAAACGGTATGGTAGTTATTACCTACGCAGATGTAGTGACCTGCACCGGCACACCACAAGTATTCACTATCACTGTTAACCCAACACCAACAGCAGTAGCTGCTCCGGCATCACAAACTATTTGCTCAGGAGCTACGATCACCACTATTGCACTTTCAGGTGCAGTAAGCGGAACAACTTTTAACTGGACAAGAGATAATACAGGAACAGTAACAGGTATCGCAGCAAGCGGTTCCGGAAACATCAGCGGTTCATTGACCAATACCACTGCAGCACCGGTTACCGTTACATTCACTATCACACCAACTGCCAACGGTTGTCCCGGTACGCCAATAACAGCAACAGTGCTGGTTAACCCCACACCGAATGCTGTAGCAGCACCGGCTTCTCAAACAGTTTGCTCCGGCACACCGATCACCACGATCGCATTGTCAGGTGCAGTGAGCGGTACTACTTTTAACTGGACAAGAAACAATACAGCAACCGTGACCGGTATCGCAGCAAGCGGTTCCGGAAACATCAGCGGTACGCTGACCAATACTACCAATGCGCCGATCACAGTTACGTTCACCATCACACCAACAGCCAACGGTTGCCCGGGCACACCGATCACGGCAACGGTACTGGTGAACCCCATTCCAAATGTCAGCCTCGGCAGTATGCAGGTGATCATTACAGGTAATGGAAACTTTGCTGATGAAGTGACCTGGACACTGACCAATTCAATTGGTACGGTGGTATTAACTGGCGGTCCTTATGGATTCAATCCGCCACCAACACCATCAGCTACAGTACCGGCTACCAACGCACCGTTCTCCTTCTTCATTGAAGCACAGGGTACGTTTAATGATAACGCCTGTCTCTGGGAAGTAAGATGTGATGGTGTGATAGTAGCCTCCGGTTGTATCCGCGGAACAGCTGCAGCACCGGTATGTACCAGCATCGGAACATTAACAGTACCGGGCATCAGCGGATGCGGTTCCAACCTCAGTCCTCAAACCATTTGTTCAGGTTCTGCAATAACACCAATAGTATTTACCGGTGCAGTAGCAGGAACCACGTTCAACTGGACAAGAAATAACACCGCAACGGTAACAGGTATTGCGGCCAGTGGCACCGGCAACATCAGCGGTACACTGACCAATACCACCAGTGCACCGATAACAGTCACCTTCACGATCACCCCAACAGCCAATGGTTGTACGGGCACTCCAGTCACAGTGAATATCCTGGTGAACCCGACACCAAATGCTGTGGCCACACCGCCATCGCAAACCATTTGCAGCGGGGCAGCCATTACACCGATCGTGCTGACAGGGGCCGTAAGCGGTACCACCTTTGCATGGACAAGAGATAATACAGCAACAGTGACCGGTATCGCCGCAAGCGGTACGGGTAATATCAGTGGCACACTGACCAATACCACCACGCTGCCAGTAACGGTGACCTTTACCATTACACCATCAGCCAATGGTTGTACCGGCGCACCGATCACTGCTACCGTAGTGGTGAATTCCACTCCGATCATTACCTGCCCGGCCAATATCACGGTGCCAAGCACATTGGGTCTTTGCACAGCGCCGGTATCATATACCCCGGTTGTTACCGGAGTACCGGTTCCAACAGTTACCTATGTGTTTACAGGTGCTACCACAGGCAGTGGCAGCGGCACAGGAAGCGGTTCATTGTTTAACGTGGGCGTTACAACAGTTACACTTACCGCAACAAGTATTTGCGGCGTATCTGTCTGCTCATTCACTATAACAGTAACCGACAGCCAGTTACCAGTAATATCTGCACAACCTGCCAACAGAACGGTTTGTACAGGTACGAATGCCACATTCAGCGTAACAGCCAGCAATGTGTTGACGTACCAGTGGCAGGCATGGAATGGCAGTGCCTGGGTGAATATAGCAGGTGCTACCGCCAGCAGCTACACCGTTACCGGTACCACTGTAAGTATGAACACCAACAGCTTCAGGGTGATATTGACAGGATTGTGTACAGTAGTAACATCGAATCATGCTACGCTGTATGTAAATCCATTGCCAACCATTGCACTCACCGGCACACCAACATTATCGTTGCTGCCCAATCAGACCACATCGATCGTTGCCACGGTCAATCCTCCGGGCGGCACCTTTGTATGGTCATTGAATGGCACACCGATAAGCGGAGTTACAGGAGCAGTGCTCGGACCATTGTCTGTAGATGATATCGGTACCTACCGTGCGGTCTATACCGATCCGAATGGTTGTGTGATCACTTCTGCTAACATTGTGCTTAACGGAATGCCGGGTGAAAAACTCTGGGTATATCCAAACCCCAACCAGGGTCAGTTCCAGGTAAGGTATTACAACCAGGATAATGAAAGCCTGACACTGAATATCTTCAATTCACTGGGACAGCGGATATTCCAGAAAGTGTTTGTAACCACAACGGCCTACACCCGGATCGATATCGACCTCGGCACCCGCTTCAGCGAAGGAGTTTATATCGTGGAAGTAGTGAACGCTGCCGGCAAACAGGTTGGTGCCAAACGCATCATTGTAAGGCATCCATAACAGAACGACACGTACTACACACATACGTTACATCCCGTTCAGCATAAGTTGAACGGGATGTTTTTTTACTGAGGAGAACACCCCGCACAGAGAAGAGGATGAATACAGCTCGCACAGGGGATAAAGAGAGAAAGAGAAATACGGGTAGCTAAGAGGGTAAAAGAGAAAAGGAGAAAAAGAGAAATACACCTCGCACAGAGAAGAAAGAGAGAAAGAGTAATTCGGTAGTGGGCCAGTTTGAAAGTTGGCCGTCTTAAAATCCATTTGAACCACATAGAAAGATAGAAACATAGGCAAACGCATAGCTATGTGTATTTCTATTGTATCCCTATATGTCTATGTGGTTCAAACTTATTTCAAACTGACCCACTACCAGTAATTCCAGGGAACCTGCGAATCCACAAGATCCTTTGAACTTGCAGCCATCCCTTCTTTTCTCCTTTCCTCTTTTACCCTCTTAGCTACCTGTATTTCTCTTTTTCTCCTTTTCTCTTTTACTCTCTTAGCTATGTATTACTTTTGAAACCTTATGTCGCTTTATATTTCTTCTCTCAACTCCGGCAGCAATGCCAATTGCTATTATATAGGCAACGATACGGAAGCCGTACTGGTAGATGCCGGGCTCAGTTGCCGGGAAACAGAAAAGCGGATGAAACAGCTGGGGCTTTCAATGGAAAAAGTAAAAGCCATTTTTGTTACACATGAACATTCAGATCATATAACCGGTGTGCCCGGCCTGTCGAAGAAATTTCAATTGCCGGTATATATCACCCCTGTCACACTGGAGCACAGTAATATCCCGCTACAGCCGGAACTTGTTCGCTCCTTTAAGCATGGCAGGCCGGTCACTATTGGCAATTTATTCGTGATGCCGTTCCGGAAAAAACATGATGGTAAAGACCCGCATAGTTTTATGATCTCCGGAAATGGTATTAATGTGGGAGTGATAACAGACATTGGTTTTGCCTGTAAGCAGGTGATAAAATATTTCAGCCAGTGCCATGCCGTTATTTTAGAATCCAACTACTGTGACGATATGCTGCGCAACGGCGGCTATCCTATTTACTTACAAAAACGCATCAGCAGTGATGAAGGACATTTATCCAATGCACAGGCAGTAGAACTGTTCCGGCACTACCGGTCAGATACATTACAATTGCTGATCTTAGGACATTTATCCAAAAACAATAATAAGCCGGAGCTGGTGTCGCAATTATTTACACCGCATGCCGGCACTACCCGCATTGTGATAGCAAGCCGCTATGAAGCATCACAGGTTTTTTGCCTGGAAGGAACAGCCGCAATTCCGCTTCCATCCAAAAAGGTAAAAAGGGTAAAAAATGAGCGGCAGTTGTCCCTCTTCTGATCCCTCCTGCACCCCCAAAATAACGTCCGCCAACGCCAATTCCGGTCCCGGAAGTAGCCATTTTTGGCCCCTCCAAAAAACGAATACTCAGAAAATCGAGCGAATACTCAGGAATTCCAGCGAATACTAAATGACCCCCCTCTTTTTCGCAGACTGTGTTTACCTTGCAAAACTGTCGTCCCGTCGCAATTGATTTTATTAACTAAAACACTTTGCGCCATGCGTAACCAATCTCCGGACGGGACACCCTGCCATCATAATACCTCCACGAACACCGCGGTACCTGTATTTGACACTTCCGTAAACTTTCAGGCAATGAACCCTGCATACAAAACACAATTGAACGTGTATTACTCCCGTGGCAACTATTCGGATAAAAAGCAGCCGCAACCGGCTTACGGTCTCCTGCAACGGGGCTCAATAACTATCATCCTGGCACCTGTTCCTTATTTATCTGTATCGGCCAATTATTACTATACCAGTACATTCTATAAAATAATAAATAACCAGTTCTTATTAAATCCTCTCTGTTAAAACTTAAATCGTAAACAATGTTAGTAATCTGCACCAAGAACATCTTGTATGTTTCCCGCTCAGCAGCGTACCTGTTGCTCAGCCTTTTATTGTTAAGCAGTGCTGTCACTGCACAAACCACTTATTATGTAGATGCCGGCCAGCCCGACAACACCGGCAGCGGTACCAGTTGGGCCACCGCCAAAAAGGACCTGCAAAATGCTATCACTATCGCAGTAAGTGGTGATGCGATATGGGTAAAAGCAGGCACCTATCTGCCCACCGAAGATCCTTTTGGAAATACCAGCCCGGCAGACGCCAGGGATAAAACCTTTTACCTGAAGAACGGTGTACAATTGTACGGCGGCTTTGCAGGCACAGAGGTTACACTGGCCCAACGTGATCTTGCCCTCAATACCGTTACACTCAGCGGAGACATTGGTCTGCCCAATGATAACACGGATAACTGCTACCATGTACTGCTCTCCGTAAGTGATGATGTCTTCACTGTAGTGGATGGCTTTACGGTAATGGCAGGTAATGCCAATCCTGCAATTCAGGATTTCATACTGGTAGAAGGTTGGGGAATTTACCGGCACTTTGGAGGCGGGCTTCTCAATACCAATTCTTTACCCACTATCACCAATTGCCGCTTTGCCGGTAACGAGGCTGTATATGGCGCCGGGGTCATGAACTATACCAACTCAGTTGCCCGCATTACCAATTGTATCATCTCCGGTAATAAAGCAAATGCAGCTGATGCCGCAGCCATAAATAATAGTGTGGGCTCACCCGCCATCATCACTAACTGTACCATCGCTGGTAATAACAGGGGGATGGTAAACGGAGGTGCTTCTAATGCTGTTATCACCAACTGCATCATTCATGATAATGGCACAGCGATCATTAACAGCGGTTCCACACCATTGATAAACTATAGTTCCATACAGGGACTCAATTATCCCGGCACTAACAATATCCTTAGCAACGGTCCTCTCTTTGTCAGCAGTCCTTCTTTTATCACAGCCCCCTTCACCACCGGCGATTACCATCTTTCCTGCGCTGCCCCTGTCAATGCCGGCAACAATATGGCCATCCCGCCAGGTATCAGTACCGATATAGACGGTGCCGCCAGGATACAAAACCTTACCGTGGACATGGGCGCTTATGAAAGTAATCTTCCGCCACCACCGCCTGTCGTTTTTTATGTGGATGGCAGCAAGCCGGTCAGCGGCAACGGATTGAGCTGGGCCACTGCTTTTAAAACTATTAGCGAAGCAATCAATGCTGCTCAATCCTGTAATAAGGATACCATTTTCGTTGCAAAAGGCACCTACTATCCCACCGAAGATCCTTTTGGCAATGCCAGCCCCGCTGATCCCAGGGACAAAACATTCTACCTGAAAAACGGTGTGAAATTGTACGGCGGATTTGCAGGTACAGAGACCAATTTGAGCCAGCGTAACCTGGCCCTCAACCCGACCATTTTGAGCGGCGATATTGGCACACCAAATGATAACACCGATAACTGCTACCATGTAATGCTCTCCGTAAGTGCTGATGCCTCCGCGGTAGTGGATGGCTTTACGGTAATGGCAGGTAATGCTAATCCTGCAATTCAGGATTTTATTTTGATAGATACCTGGGAAATTTTCAGGCACTTTGGAGGCGGGCTTCTTAATACCAATTCTTTACTCACTATCACCAATTGCCGCTTTGCCGGTAATGAGGCTGTATATGGCGCAGGGGTCATGAATTATAACAACTCCGTTTCCCGCATTACCAATTGCATCATCTCCGGTAATAAGGCAAGCACAAACAATGGCGGAGGTATCAATAATAGTTTAAACTCACCCGCTATCATTACTAACTGCACCATCGCCGGCAATAGTGACGGAATTGTAAACGGAAATGCTAATGCTGTTATCACCAACTGTATCATTCATGATAATGGCACAGCGATCATTAACAGCAGTTCCGCACCATTGATAAGCTATAGTTCCATACAGGGGCTCAATTATCCCGGCACTAACAATATCATTGGCACCGGTCCTCTCTTTGTCAGCAGCCCTTCTTTTATCACAGCACCTTTCACCACCGGCGATTACCACCTTTCATGTGCTTCCCCTGTCAATGCCGGCAACAATGTGGCCATACCGCCCGGCATCGCAACCGATATAGACGGTAACCCCAGGATACAACACCTTACCGTGGACATGGGCGCTTACGAAAGTACTCTCCCTCCGCCATCCATTGTTTTTTATGTAGATGGCAGTACGCCGGTCAGCGGCAACGGTCTGAGCTGGGCCACTGCTTTTAAAACACTCACAGAAGCACTCAGTGCTGCCCAATCCTGTAATAAGGATACCATTTTCGTTGCAAAAGGCACTTACTATCCTACCGAAGATCCACTTGGCAATGCCAGCCCCGCTGATCCGAGAGATAAAACCTTCTACCTGAAGAACGGTGTGAAATTGTATGGCGGCTTTGCCGGCACCGAAGCAAGTTTGAGCGAACGCAACCTGGCCCTCAACCCGACCATTTTGAGCGGCGATATTGGCACACCGAATGATAACACCGATAACAGCTACCATTTACTGCTCTCCGTAAGTGATGATGGCTCCGCTTTGGTGGATGGCTTTACTATAACTTCAGGTAATGCCAATCCTGCGGTCCAGGATTTTATTTTGGTAGAAGGTTGGGGAATTTTCCGCCACTTTGGAGGTGGTATGCTTAATACTAACTCAGCTCCCACCATCACTAATTGTTTTTTTAAGGGCAACGAAGCAGTAATGGGTGCCGGGATCATGAACTATACTACATCATTTCCCCGCATCACCAATTGTGTCATCTCCGGTAATAGAGCTTTTCAAGGCGGAGGCCTGAATAATAATACCAATTCCTCTCCGGTGATAAGCAACTGCACCATTGCTGGTAATAATGCTACCAACTCGGGTGGTGGAATACGGAACCAGAATTCATCAAGACTACAGATCACCAATTGCATTATTTATGGCAATAGCACCCAGATTTCAAACGTGTCATTATCATTCCCTTCTGTAAGAAACAGCACCATACAGGGAGGCTTTCCCACCGGTATCAATATCAGCACTGCAAATCCGTTATTTATTAATAGCCCTTCTTTCACCACAGCGCCATTTACCGGCGGTGAGTATAAACTTGATTTTTGTCTTAGCCCCGCTGTTAATGCAGGAGTTAATGCTGATATACCTGCTGGTATTACTACAGATATAGCCGGTACTAACAGGATATTGGGTGGCACCGTGGATAAAGGGGCCTACGAAAATGATCTGCCTCTTGTCATTGCCACACCTTTGTCCCAAACAATATGTTCGGGGCCTGTAACCCCCGTTGTGCTCACCGGCAACACAGGTGGAACAGTATTTAACTGGACAAGAGATAATACAGCTACAGTAACAGGCATTGCTGCCAGCGGCAGTGGCGATATCACCGGCACGCTGACCAATACTACAGGGGCGCCTGTAACAGTAACCTTTACCATCACACCCGTAGCAAATGGTTGTACCGGCACACCGGTCACTGCTACCATAATAGTAAATGCAGCACCAGCGATCACCTGCCCTGTACCCATTACAGTCAGTAATCAACCTGGTATTTGCGGTGCCGCAGTAACGTATAATCCAACAGTTGCAGGTATTCCTGTACCTGTACTGAGCTATACATTTACAGGGGCTACTACAGGCAGCGGGGCCGGCAGTGGCAGCGGTTCTCTGTTCAATACAGGAACAACAACCGTAGCGATCACTGCTGTCAACAGTTGCGGAACTGCTAATTGCAATTTTACAATAACGGTAAACGATACAGAGAATCCGGCGATCACTTGTCCTGCACCTGTAACGGTAAGCTGTGCAGCAGCAGTACCCGTTCCGGATATTGGATCAGTAATCGCTGCAGATAACTGCCCCGGTTTTGTGGTAACACACCACGGCGATGTGATCAGCGGACAAACCTGTGTGAACCGCTATACCATTACCCGTACATACAGGGTAACGGATGCCGTGGGCAATTTTGCAGAATGCACACAGATCATTACAGTGAATGATAATATCGCTCCGGTGATCACTTGCCCGGCACCTGTAACGGTCAATTGTGCTTCAGCTGTACCTGCTCCGGACATTGCACTGGTAGCAGCAACTGATAATTGTGGTGGTGCAGTAACGATCACTCATGTAAGTGATGTGATCAGTGCACAGACCTGTGCTAACAGGTATACGATTACCAGAACATACAGAGCTACGGATGCCTGCGGCAATTTTGCTGATTGTACACAGGTCATCACTGTAGATGATCAGACTGCGCCGGTGATCACTTGTCCGGCACCTGTAGCGGTCAATTGTGCTTCAGCTGTACCTGCTCCGGACATTGCGCTGGTAACAGCAACTGATAACTGTAGTGGAGCAGTAACGATCACTCATGTAAGCGATGTGATCAGTGCACAAACTTGTGCTAACAGATATACGATCACCAGAACATACAGAGCTATGGATGTCTGCGGCAATTTTGCTGATTGTACCCAGAGCATCACGGTAGATGATCAGACAGCGCCGGTGATCACTTGCCCGGCACCTGTAACGATCAACTGTGCTTCAGCTGTACCTGCTCCGGACATTGCGCTGGTAACAGCAACTGATAATTGTGGTGGTGCAGTAACCATCACTCATGTAAGCGATGTGATCAGTGCACAGACCTGTGCCAATCGTTATACAATCACCAGAACATACCGGGCTACGGATGCCTGCGGCAATTTTGCTGAATGTACACAGACCATCACTGTGAACGACCAAACGCCACCAGTCATGACCTGCCCTGCACCTGTAACTGTTAGTTGTGCTGCCAACGTACCTGCACCAAACATTGGTTCTGTAACAGGAGTAAGTGATAACTGTGCCGGTGTGGTAACTATTACGCATCAGGGTGATGTGATCAGCGGACAAACTTGTGCTAACCGATTTACTGTAACAAGAACATACAGAGCTACAGATGTGTGCGGTAACTTCTCAGAATGTACACAGATCATTACGGTAAATGATCAGACTCCGCCAGTGGTAACTTGTCCTGCACCAGTAACAGTAGCTTGTGCTTCAGCGGTACCTGCGCCAAATACGGCACTGGTAACTGCTACTGACAACTGCGGCGGTGTTATCACTATCACACATATCAGTGATGTGATCAACAACCAGACCTGTCCGAATAAATACACTCTTACAAGGACATACCGTGCAACAGATGTGTGCGGCAATTCTGCAGAATGTACACAGGTTATTACAGTGAATGATGATATCGCTCCGGTGATCACCTGCCCTGCAAATATTACCGTAACCACACCGGTTGGGTCCTGTACTGCCGTTGTAAACTTCAATGTAACCGCTATTGATAACTGCAATGGTGCCGTCACCATCGTAAGCAGCCCTGCTTCAGGTACTGCCTTCCCGATCGGAACGACCACCGTTACTTCTACTGCTACAGATGCGTGCGGCAACAGCAGCAGTTGTACGTTTACTGTAACAGTAATCAATTCACAATTACCGGTAATTACGGCACATCCGGTGAATAGTACAGTGTGCGTTGGCAGCAATGCCACATTCAGCGTAACAGCTACCAATGTCTTGTCGTACCAGTGGCAGGAATGGAATGGCAGTGCCTGGGTGAATATAGCAGGTGCTACCGCCAGCAGCTACACTGTTACCGGTACCACTGTAAGTATGAACACCAACAGCTTCAGGGTGATTTTGACAGGATTGTGTACAGTAGTAACATCGAATCATGCTACGCTGTATGTAAATCCGTTGCCAACCATTGCACTCACGGGCACACCAACCTTATCGTTGTTGCCCAATCAGACCACATCGATCGTTGCCACGGTCAATCCTCCGGGCGGCACCTTTGTATGGTCATTGAATGGTACACCGATCAGTGGGGTGACTGGAGCAGTGCTCGGACCATTGTCTGTAGATGATATCGGTACCTACCGTGCAGTCTATACGGATCCGAATGGTTGTGTGATCACTTCTGCCAACATTGTGCTCAACGGAATGCCGGGTGAAAACCTCTGGGTATATCCAAACCCCAACCAGGGACAGTTCCAGGTAAGGTATTACAACAAGGACAATGAAAAGCTAACGCTCCACATTTTCAATGCAGCGGGCCAGCTGGTGTATAATAAGGTCTTTGAAACAATAACGGCGTACACCAATATCAATATTGATCTTGGCACCGGGTTTAGTGAAGGAATGTATATAGTTGAAGTGGTTAACCAGGAAGGTAAAAGAGCAGGAGCAAGAAGAGTGATCGTGCGGCACAGGTAGGTATTTTAGATCTCATACGCATAGTTTATGGCGGGCAGGAGTGATCCTGCCCGTTTTTTTTACCGGAACAGGAAGTACATGATTAATTTTCAGTTGCCTTTATGGTGTTTTCAATTTTTCTCCTACCTTCGCCTTTCTTTCAATGAAACGAATATGAAGTTCCCGCTTTGCTCAGACCGGTTCGCTGCAACCTGTTGAGCCTGATCATAGTTTTCGATTAATTTAATAGCAACGGTTGTTGCTATGTTTCGTTTCATTATCTCATACAATAAAGATTTTCAATCATGCCGGGTACAACTTATTCTAATAAGCTATCATATTTTTTTTCACTGGTGAAACAGTCACTCAAAGGGGGTGAATATGATTATACCAGGGGAAGCATCAAGGTTGCCATCATACTTTTAGCCATTCCCATGATACTGGAGCTAAGTCTTGAATCAGTATTCGCGGTGGTGGATATGTACTTTGTAAGTCACCTGCCCAATAGTAAGAATGCTATGGCTACTGTAGGACTTACAGAATCTGTGATCGCCTTAGTGTACACCATAGCCATCGGGTTGAGTACTGCTGCTACTGCTGTAGTGTCCCGTCGCATTGGTGAAAAAAATCCCGATGCTGCTGCACATGCCGGAGCCCAGTCCATGCTTATAGCATTAATGGTTACCGTGGTGGTAAGTATTGCCGGGATCATTTTTGCCGGCGATATTTTAAAAGTAATGGGGGCACGGGAAGAAGTGATCAAAGAAGGTACTTCATTTACCCGCATCATGCTGGGAGGAAGTGTGGTCATCATCCTGCTGTTTTTGATCAACGGAATTTTTCGTGGCGCCGGTGATGCCGCCATGGCCATGCGGAGTTTGTGGATCGCCAGCCTGATCAATATTTTTCTCTGCCCGATGCTTATCAATGGATACGGCCCCTTCCCGGAGTTAGGGTTAAAGGGAGCTGCCATTGCCACAACTATTGGCCGTGGAGTGGGAGTATTATATCAATGCTATCACTTATTCAGCGGCAAGCGAAGTATCAAACTCAGGCTGCCACACTTTAAATGGGACCTGCCCATTGTAAAAACCTTATTTGGTGTGGCGTGGCCGGCCACGTTCCAGTTCTTTATACAAAGCGGCAGCTGGATCATATTGACCTGGCTGGTATCCAACACCGGCAGTACTGATGCAAGCGCCGGTTACCAGGTAGCTATCAGGAATGTGGTGTTCTTTATTCTGCCGGCCTGGGGCTTAAGTAATGCGGCGGCCACATTAGTCGGTCAGAACCTGGGGGCACAGCAACCACTCCGGGCAGAACAAAGTGTATTACTCACCGCAAAATACAATGCAGCTTTCATGGCGCTGGTAACGGTGCTGTTCGTTTTCTTTGCTTCGCCTATTATCAGCATTTTTACCAAAGAGCCTGAAGTGCACCGGTATGGTACGATGGCGTTGCAGATCATTGGCGCCGGATACATTTTTTATGGCATTGGCATGGTAATGATACAGGCGCTGAATGGGGCTGGTGATACAAAGACCCCAACCTGGATCAATATTTTCGGGTTTTGGTTATTCCAGATACCATTAGCATTTGTGCTCGCCAAACCATTAGGCATGGGGCCAACAGGCGCATTCATTGCTATTCCTGTAGCAGAAACGGTACTGGCACTGGCAGCCTGGTATTTTTTTAAGAAAGGAAAGTGGAAGGAAGTGAAGGTGTAGATGATAACGGATAGATGACAGATGATAGCTCCTTCGCTTGTAAATGACCTTACTGTACAAAGGAATCACCAAAGAGAACGAACTATCATCTGTCATCTATTATCTATCATCTGAGCTGGTTTTATTACTTTTATAACATCATCCCTCCAATATGAGTAACGTCATTGATCAGAACAGGGTACGGCAGGTCTTTTTCATTATCGTAATTTTATTGCTGGCCATCCTGTTGTTTTTTGAGTTATATACGTTTCTGCCTGCCGTACTTGGCGCCATCACCATATACATATTGTTGCACAAGTGGATGTTCTATCTCACTGAAAAGAGAAAGTGGCGTAAAGGATGGACAGCCGTGTTGCTGATGCTTTTTTCTTTTATAGTCATTCTGCTGCCCGTAGGCTTGCTGGTAAATATGCTGTCATCCAAAGTAAGCTTTGCGATAGAACATTCGGATCAGCTGGTACAATCGCTAAAAAAAGTGGTGGTGAATATTGAGACCCGCTTTGGTGTAACGCTGACCAGCGAAGAAAATATCAATAAGCTGGGCAACACTATTGCTAAAAGTTTACCGGGCATTTTAGGCGCCACGTTCAATACCATCACTACCATCTTCTTCATGTATTTTATTCTCTACTTTATGCTGGTGAATGGCCGGTATATGGAAAATGCATTGTATGAGCATGTACCGCTGAAGGATAAAAACGTGGACCGGCTGGGAAAAGAGATACATATGATGGTCATGTCCAACGCCATTGGTATTCCATTGATCGCCTTTGTGCAGGGTTTGGTAGGTTTGGTGGGCTATTTAATAATAGGTGTGGAAGAGCCCTTCTTCTGGTTTGGCGTAACCTGTATTGCTGCGATGCTGCCGGTAGTGGGTGCAGCTCTTGCCTATTTGCCATTGGCCATAATCTTTTTTGCAAATGATGATACCGGCAGAGGGATTGCCATGCTGATATTTGGCTTTGGGGTGATTGGCACCGTAGACAATGTATTGCGCTTTACCTTATTAAAGAAATTAGGAAATGTGCATCCGCTTACAACAGTGTTTGGTGTCATCATTGGCTTAAACCTTTTTGGTTTTATCGGGTTGATATTCGGGCCGCTTCTTATATCCTTATTTATGTTGCTGTTGAAGATCTATTCCAGTGAGTTTATTACAAAACAAAGGGATATTAATAAGATCATGGAGAACTGACAAGCAGATATTTGAGTACTTGCCGTTGATAACAAATTGCCAAATAAGTATATATTATTAGTGTTGCGTAGTTTTTCTCGTTGTTATCTTCCCATCTGTTAGTAATTCTTCGCAAAAGACTAATAAACAAACCTTTATTACTTGCAGAATTAACTTTTGCATAATATTTTGGCACTGCCTTACGTTTTAAAAATCCTGTTCCTGTAAAATGGTTTGAAAAAACCGGCACAGAAAAACCGTACCCTGAGTGAGAAAACTATTACTTCCATTATCAATGGGATTATTGTGTACATCGTTTACCATTATCCCTGCTAACCCCGGCACACCTGGTGCTGTGGTACACTTTCCTTCCATTAAAACGGATTCAAGCTTGTCTGCTACTTATGCTGCAGATATACTATATAATGCCACCAAACTGGAAGAGCATGGTTTGTCAAAAGAGGCGTTTGACTATGCATGGAAAGGCTACCAGCAATTGCTGGAGAAAAAATTGATCCCCCGCACCTGTTACTTATCCATTTGTGATTTCAGCCAGTCTTCGGCAAAGAAAAGATTGTACATAATAAATACCGAAAACAATACACTTGTTACCAATACGTATGTAGCCCATGGGAAAAATTCCGGTGGCGAATATGCTACAAAGTTTTCCAACACACCGGAGTCCCTACAAAGCAGCCTGGGCTTTTATATCACTCAGCAAACGTACACGGGCGAACATGGTTTATCGCTTCGCATCAATGGAGTGGACCCCGGCTTTAATGATAAAGCGCTGGAACGAAGCATTGTGATACACGGTGCCGCCTATGTGGATGATGCCCGTGCCAGGGCGGGTGTATTTATGGGCCGCAGCTATGGCTGCCCGGCGGTACCACAAAATGAATCTGCCAAAATTATCTCTACTATAAAAAATGGAACCTGCCTTTTCATCTATCACCCGTCAAGGAATTATTTGCTACGCTCAAAAATATTAAACGGCTGATTGGACACATAACAAGGATGGATGAAAAACAAAAAGCTCAACTCACCCTATGGTTGGGCTTTTTTGTTTTTAAAATAATTTACCAACACTTTGCTGAATGGAGATCACTCCCATATAAGTCATTGCGGCAACTACCAGCCAGCCTATAACCTGCAGAACCAGCGGATGTTTGTACTGGTTTAATATAGACGACTTATTGGCTGCGATCAGCATAACGGCTAATGCAACAGGCAATATCAATCCGTTAACGGCGCCGGCCAGTATCAATAGCTTTACAGGATTGCCAACAATCACAAAGATGGTTGTTGATAAAATAATGAACAAGCTGATCACTATTTTTTCATTATTCTTTACGGCAGGCACCAATGTTTTCCAGAAAGAAACAGAAGTAAAGGAAGCTCCAACAACAGAAGTGATGGCAGCACTCCAGATCACCACCCCAAAGAATTTATACCCCAACTCTCCGGCTGCCGATTGAAAAACAGAAGCGGCGGGATTGGCAGCAGATAATTTTATTCCTTGCGATACAATGCCCAGTGCAGCAAAGAACAACAGGAACCGCATAATGGATGTGATCAATATACCGCTGACAGCACTTCTTGTTACCTGTGGTAAATTTTGCTGCCCTTTAATCCCGGCATCTAATAACCGATGCGCCCCTGCAAATGAAATGTAACCACCTACAGTACCTCCCACCAGTGTTACGATCTTCATCATATCTATCTTTTCCGGCCAGATGGTCCGGTACAGGGCTTCTCCCACCGGCGGATGTGAGGAGAAGGCAATGTAAGCGGTGAGGGCAATCATGATGAAGCCAAGTACCTTGGCGAAATTATCAATCAATTTGCCTGCTTCTTTGTACCAGAAGATCCCCAGCGCTATCACACAACTGATAACAGCGCCTGTTTTTACATCAATACCTGTCAGCACATTTAGTCCCAAACCACAACCGGCAATATTGCCGATATTAAATACCAAACCGCCAAAAGCGATCAATGCGGCCAGGAAAAAACCCAGGCCCGGCAATACTTTATTGGCAATATCCTGTGCCCTGTTCTCACTCATTGTTATTATCCGCCAGATATTGAGCTGGGCACCGATATCCAGCAGAATAGAAATAAGTATGACGAAACCAAAACTGGTGAGCAGTTGTTCAGTAAACAAAGATGTTTGCGTAAGAAATCCCGGCCCAATGGCAGAGGTGGCCATCAGGAATGCAGCACCGAGTATGGCAGAGTTTTTTTTCATACCCCCAACCCCCTGAAGGGGGCTTTCAGTCGTTTATAATCAGAATAATTACTTGTTGATCGCATTTTGAATTGCTTTTGCAAATGCCACCGCATGCTCCCCATCACTGTGAATACAGATCGTTTCTGCCAGCACAGCAATTTTTTTACCGCTCAATGTTGTTACTGTTTTATCGTTTACCATTTGCATCACCTGCTTTACTACCTCTTCCACGGTTTTCAACAAAGCGCCGGGTTGTGAACGGGGTGTCAGCGTACCATCATCCTGGTAAGTACGGTCTGCAAATACCTCGCTGGCAGTTTTCAATCCGATCTTCTTTGCTTCACTGATGGAATGGCTGCCACTTAACCCAAGCAACAATAAAGACGTATCAAAATCTTTTACTGCTTTGGCAATGACACCTGAAAGCATTGCATCCCTTGCTGACATATTATATAAGGCCCCGTGTGGCTTTACATGATTCAGCTTTCCGCCAAACGCTGTCGTTATTTCATTCAAAATATATAATTGCTGTGTTACCAGGTCATATACCTCATTGTTTTCCAGCTTCATTTCAATGCGGCCAAAATTTTCCCGGTCAAAAAAAGAAGGATGTGCGCCAATGGCAACATGGTGCTTCATTGCTAATTCCACCGTTTGCTGCATTATAGTAGCATCACCTGCATGATAACCGCAGGCAATGTTGGCTGATGAAATAAAAGGCATGATGAGTTCATCCCTGCCTGCAGGCAAGGAAGGATCACCAATACCTTCTCCCATATCACAATTAATGTCGGGCCGCATATATATATTCTTGTAACCTGAAAGTACAAGCATTTTGAAGTTGCAGCAAATGTTGTTCTTGTTGCAATAGAAAGTTCTCTGCTGTTTGCTGATCGGCAAACCGGAACCAGATACTGTCGCCTGCCTTTAGTTGCGCCAGTTTGGAATGATGTGCGGTGATCACATGAGCGATCTTTGGATAGCCGCCTGTAGTTTGATGATCGGCCATCAGCAAGATTAATTTTCCATCCGGTAATAATTGTATGGTGCCGAAACTTACTGCAGAGGAGATCATTTCTTCCGTAGTAGTGGCTACAAGCTGGTTATTGCTCAGCCGGTAACCCATGCGGTCGGATTGTTTGGCAATAATAAATCGTGCAGATGTAAATATTTCTTTTGATTCATCCGTTAGTCTGTCCCATTCACCGCCGGGCAGTACGAACATTTCTTTTGAATCTTCACTTGCTTTCACATCAGCGGACCACGGTAGTATTTTAAAATCATTGCCCTTCAATAAAAAAGAGCAATCCCCATTGCTTTTTAAACCAAGTTCATCGCCTTTTTGCAAGCTTCTTCCGTAATGGCCGCCCGCCTTTGCTTTCAGGTTGGTGCTGCTGCTTTGCAGCCAGTTGTCTGCTATCAGTCCGCCACTTACAGACAAGTAAGCTCTTGCCCCTCTTACAGGACGATGAAACTGCAGTGCATCATTTTTATTTACTGCTATACAATGCAGTACTGGGACAGGCTCTCCGTTGATGCTTGCGGAAAAATCAGCGCCGCTTAATGCGATCAATGCCGGTTGCGAAAACATAAAAACAGATGCAGGAAAATGTAATTCAATAACGGCCTCACCCGGGTTATTTCCCACAAGTGCATTAGCCACCTGCATGGCATACCTGTCCATCGCTCCACCGGGATTAATGCCGAGGTGCTGATGACCATAGCGGCCGCCATCCTGGATGGTGTCCAGTATCCCTGCTTTAATAACTATCAAACTCATTTTTCGTTATTGAATAAAACGTTACCCGGTCACCAGCCTTTAGCAATGTTGGTTCCTGGTTATTTACATCAACCAGTTTCAACGGTGTGCGGCCAATGATCTGCCACCCTCCCGGAGATGCCAACGGATAGATGCCGGTTTGCTGGCCCGCTATTCCAACACTTCCTTCCGCTATATTTTGTGGTTGTGTTTTCCGGGGCATTTCAATTCGTTCATCCAGCCGGCCCATATAGGCAAAGCCTGGTAAAAACCCGAGCATATACACTTTGTATTGTTTGCTGGTATGAATGCTGATCACTTCTTCTGTGCTGAGATCTTTGGCAGCTGCCAGTGCAGGCAGATCGGGTGCAAATGCGGCTTCATAACAAACGGGTATTTTGATCAGCCTGCCCATGGAGGGTTCTGCCATTGTGGATTGTGATAACATTTCTTCTGCTTTTCGTTTCATCCATTCAAATACGGTACTGCCGGCAGGAACTATCTTTCGCAGCGCAATTATATCATAATAGATAGTAAGCGAGCTGTACGCAGGCACGGCTTCGATCATTCCGGGAAAAGGATATTGCCGCAGTTTGTTACACAGCTGAATAACTGTTTCATTTATCAATTCATCGATCCGGTTACCAAAATCGATCGTGATGGCCCTGTCTCCCAATGAAAAAATGCAGTATGGAAAAGCTTTGTTATTCATTTGAATACAATTTGAAGATACCAACTTACTCCGTATGGTGAGCTGCTGCTATGGGCCGAAATAGTACCTTTACCAACCCATGGGAAGATTCAACCGAAGAGACAGTTTTAATTTACTATCCAAGCTCACCTTTCGAAGGGCCTGGAATGGAGTGAAGGTGCTGAGCAGTTTTTATATCAGCAAATGGACCAAAAGGCCGGTGCAATGGGGTTATCCCATTTCCATTTCTTTTGAACCCACCACCTCCTGCAATTTGCGTTGCCCGGAATGTCCCAGCGGCCTCAGAGCTTTTACCCGCCCTACTGGTATGCTTCACAAAGATTTTTTCAGTGAAACGATAGATCAGCTGCATAAGGAACTGATCTATCTCATATTTTATTTTCAGGGCGAACCATATCTTAACCCCGGCTTTTTAGATATGGTGGAGTATGCTTCCAAAAAGGAGATCTATACAGCCACCTCCACCAATGCCCATTACCTGAACGATGCTAATGCCAAACGGACAATTGAAAGCGGTCTTGACAGGCTGATCATTTCCATTGATGGTACTACACAGGATGTCTATCAGCAATACCGGGTGGGTGGGCATCTTGATAAAGTAATAGA
>JBEBIF010000747.1:0-1179 GCA_040080515.1 Chitinophagaceae bacterium
TTTGCTCTGTAAACAAAAGACGTATGGCTTACCGCATAGGCTCAGGAGTTGACTATCACCAACTGGAAGAAGGAAGAGATCTGTGGATCGGTGGCGTTCAGATCCCTCACCATAAAGGTTCCCTTGGCCACAGTGATGCTGATGTACTGCTGCATGCCCTTTGCGATGCCCTTCTTGGCGCTTTATCCCTTGGAGATATTGGCCAGCATTTTCCAGATACAGATGCTGCCTTCAAAAATATTGATAGTAAAATACTATTGCAGAAGACCATCAACCTGGTTTCAGCAAAGGGGTACAAGGTGGTAAATGCAGATACCACACTTTGTTTGCAGGAGCCGAAAATAAAACCATATACCAACCACATGCGCCAGGTCATTTCAGCTATTCTGGGCATTACAGAAGAAGACGTATCAATAAAAGCAACCACTACAGAACAAATGGGCTTTGTAGGCAGGGAAGAGGGGCTAATGGCTTTTGCAACCGTACTGCTGAAAAAGAAATGATCGACTGATACTGAAAAGCGGCACAAGGATTCTAAACCTATTGGAGCAATCTCTCCTTACCTTTGCCTGAATGCCATCCATTCAGGTTAAAATAATAAATCAATCTTCCAATCCCTTACCGGAATATGCCACTGCCGGTTCGTCCGGCATGGATATCAGGGCAAGCCTTCCAGAGGCAATTTCCCTGCAGCCCATGGAAAGAGCACTTATACCAACCGGTTTGTTTATCGAGCTTCCTGAAGGTTATGAGGCGCAAATAAGACCAAGAAGTGGTATCGCAATAAAGCAGGGGATCACCTGCCTCAACAGTCCCGGAACTATTGATGCGGATTACCGGGGGGAAATTAAGATCATATTAATCAACCTTTCCGGCGAAGCGCAGGTCATACAGCCGGGCGACCGCATAGCTCAGATGATTTTTCAACATGTAATAAAAGGAAACTGGGTTGAATCTGCCAGGCTGGAAGTAACCGGAAGAAATACAGGAGGTTTTGGCCATACCGGGAAACAATAAATAAAAACGATGATAAGACTACTCTTCATAATTGTTGTGGCCGTTTCATTGTTGACTTCCTGCCGCTCTGCAAAAAAAATACAAACGGCAATTGCCAAAAAAGATACTACCGCAGTACTGGTGATCCTGCCGACCACAAATCCTCATGAAGATTCTATTGCG
>JBEBIF010000748.1:0-1178 GCA_040080515.1 Chitinophagaceae bacterium
GCACGGTATCATGTATTTCCCTGTCTGTAGCTCCGGCAGTTCTTGCTTCAGTAATTTGTTCTGCTGTGACCGCTTTGCCACTTTTTTGTACGCTGCCTGCAATAGCCAGCAGTGTTTTTAATTTATCCGAAATGGGAGCGGATAGAAAATTACTTTTTATATCGTCAATGAATTGCATATCGCATTGCATATAGTGCCCGGCCAATGCGCCGTGGACATTCTGACAGAAGAAACAATCATTTAAATAAGAAACATAGGCGCCGATCAGTTCTCTTTCGCCACGGGTCAGTGTATTATTATCATCCCGAAGCAGTATCTCTGCTAATAGATTCATCGGCTTGGCCGTTTCAGGCCGGAAAGCCATTGGACCCCTGATACCGGGCAATCCTTCTGGTAATTGTATATATGCCATTATTTAGTATTTACTGGTTGAGGCAATATGTATCCCTTTTCGGCCATCCGCATTCCCATATCCTCATAAGTAGTCGCATCGGTTGGGGTAAAACTGTTCAGTCCGTCCACATACCGGTTGAACATACAGAAAGAGGCAGCAATCAAAACGGTATCATGAATTTCCCTGTCATTAGCTCCAAATTTTCTGGCTGCTGCCACATCTTCTTCGGTTACTTCTTTACCCAGCACCTGTACCTTTCCGGCTATATGCAGTAAAGCTTTCATTTTATCGCTGATTTCCGACTGCTCCATATTGGTCAACACATCATCAACAATTTTCTTTTCATCCGCATACAGGCAGCGGGCAGCAGCAGCATGACTGCTCATACAAAACATACAATTATTTTTATGCGAAACATACGCTGCTATTAATTCTCTCTCAGCTTCTGTTAGCGGAGATCCACCTCTTAATAAAACTTGTGCCAACTCATACAAGTGCTTTCCGGTTTCAGGTCTGAATAGTACCAGGCTTCTTATCCCGGGAACACCTTCTTCCACATTGATATAGGCCATCGTTAAGTAGTTTTTCTTTCTTTAAAAAATAGTATTGCAAATAATCCTACCAGGAAAATAAACGAGAACATAAATATGGCATTGCCATAGCCGCCGGCAAAACTTTCAAGGGCGCCGATAAAGAATACTACAGTTGCGGTAAACAGTCTGCCGATATTAAAACAGAAACCGGTAGCGGCTGCCCGAACATTTACCGGGAATAACTGTGGTAT
>JBEBIF010000233.1:0-5791 GCA_040080515.1 Chitinophagaceae bacterium
GTTCGGTAGTATTGCTGACTTCAACGCTGGTTTCTCCTTCTACAAAAGACATCATTGCTAAGTTTCCCAATTTAAAGCATGTTCAATACGATGCCGTTTCTTACTCCGGCATGCTGCTGGCCAATGAAGCCAGTGGTTTTGGAAGAAAATTACCTTCTTATGATTTTGCGGCAGCTAAAGTAATTGTAAGTCTTGGTGCCGATTTTTTGGGCACATGGCTCAGCCCGGTCGAGTTTGCTAAAGGATATTCAACCGGAAGAAAGATTGATGAGAAGAATCCAGCCATGAGCAAGCATTACCAGTTTGAAGGTCATCTGAGTATGACCGGTTCAAATGCGGATGAACGTTTTACACATCGTCCTTCTGAAACTGCAGCTGTTGCATTGGATTTGCTGAATGCAATTAATGGAACAGAAGGGTCAAAGACTATCACTGATCCGAAGCTGGAAGCAGGTATTAAAAAAGTGGCGGCGGACTTGAAAGCTCATAATGGCGCCGCTTTAGTAGTGAGTGGAAGCAATGATAAAAATATTCAGGTAATTGTTAATGCCATCAATAATGCTATCGGAGCTAATGGCGCAACGATCAACTGGAACCAACCTGTTAATTACCGCCAGGGTATTGACAGTGATATGAGTGACCTTGTTGCACAAATGGAATCCGGGCAAATCGGGACATTGATGATACAGGGAGCCAATCCTGTTTACACATATTATGATGCAGAGAAATTTAAGTCTGCATTGAAGAAAGTGAAAGTAACGGTTTCATTCAATGCAAAAATGGATGAAACGTCAGAACTCTGCGAATACATTATTCCTGATCATCACTATTTGGAAAGCTGGGGTGATGCAGAACCAAAGACGGGGGTTACCAGTTTTTTACAACCAACTATCTACCCATTATTCAAAACCCGTCCGTTCCAGACTTCATTGCTGAGATGGAGCGGCAGCCTCCAGGATTATGAAACATATTTCAAGGAATACTGGACAGGTAAGTTGGGTTCGGAAATAGCATTCAACGAAACTTTACAAAACGGTGTGATTGAAACTGCTTCTACAAACGGTGCTGGTTCATATAATGGAGCAGCAGTAGCAGCAGCAACTTCGGCCATTGAGGGTTATAAAAAAGCAAACGGCAGTGAAATAGTATTATATCAAAAAGTTTCTATCGGTACAGGTTCGCAGGCCGGGAACCCCTGGTTACAGGAATTACCTGATCCCGTTTCTAAAGCAACATGGGACAACTATGCATTGATCTCCATGAAAAAAGCAGATGAGTTAGGTATCAAGCTCAACACAGATTACGAATATTATCCGGAGAAACCGGTTATTGAAATAACGATTGGAAAAAACAAAATTGAATTACCGATACTTGTTATTCCAGGAATGAATGCAGACACTATTGCGATAGCGGTTGGTTATGGAAGAAATGAAGCAATGGGTGTAACTGCGGCCGGAGTTGGAAAAAATGTTTATGGATATGCAACGTATAATGGCAGCACCGTTGAAAATTATGTAACCGGGGTAACAGCCATTAATCTGCATAAAAAATATAAAATTGCCCAAACGCAAAAGCATAACTCTTACGAAGATCGTACCGAAGTAGTAAGAGAAACTACACTGGCTACGTTCAAAAAAGAGCCTGATATAATTCCCGAATATCGCCAGGAACTGAATGACGCATATTACAAAAACTCCAACGGGGATTTTCGCAACGCTACTTTATATCCGCAGCACGAACAGCCAGGGATTAAGTGGGGAATGAGTATTGACATGAATGCCTGTTTTGGCTGTGGGGCCTGTGTTGTTTCTTGTCATGCAGAAAACAATGTACCGGTTGTTGGCAAAAGAGAAGTGCTTCGCTACCACGACATGCACTGGCTTCGCATTGACCGCTATTTTATTTCAGATGAAAAAGATCCTGATAATCTGAAAGGGGTGGTGTTTCAACCAATGCTCTGTCAGCATTGTGATAATGCACCTTGTGAAAACGTATGTCCTGTTGCTGCTACCAATCATAGCAGTGAGGGGATCAACCAGATGGCTTATAACCGTTGTATCGGTACAAGATATTGTGCACAAAACTGTCCATTCAAAGTTCGCCGGTTTAACTGGTCCGATTACACAGGAGCAGATAGTTTCCCCGACAACCAGGATCAGACCATTATCGGAAAACTGGATAATGTGGTGCACCAGATGAATGACGATTTCACCAGGATGGTATTAAATCCTGATGTAACGGTCCGAAGCCGCGGTGTAATGGAAAAATGTACTTTTTGTTTTCAGAAGTTACAGGCTGCCAAACTGGATGCAAAAAAAGAAAACCGGATGCTGGCTGATGGTAATGCAAAAACAGCTTGTCAAACAGCTTGTCCCGCTGATGCCATTGTTTTTGGCAATGCTAATGATAAAGAAAGCCAGTTAATGAAAGTACGCAACGATAATCCGCAGCGTAGTTTTTATGTACTGGAGCAATTGCATGTGCTGCCCAACATCACCTACTTGGCTAAAGTGAGAAATACCGATGAGATAATTGAAAGTGGACATGTTGGAGGGGAAGAGCATAAGGAAGAAGGAAATAAAGCTGACAGCACATTGCCATCAGCACCGAAGACCGAAGGAGCACAACACTAATAAAGAAAAAGGCAATAGTTATATAGTGAAGTTTGGTTTGTTATTTGGAATTTAATTATTTGGAATTTTTATAATCATTTATGGCATTACTCAGATACGAATCACAGGCAAGACCGGCGCTGGTGGAAGGCGACAAAGATTATCACCAGATAACCGAAGATATTTGCCGTCCGGTAGAAGCCAGGCCAACAAAAGCCTGGTGGGTAGGCTTTATCCTTTCCGTTCTGGTGCTTTGTTTTGGTATTCTTTCTGTGACCATGGAAGTTATATATGGTACAGGCCAATGGAATCTGAATAAGACAGTAGGTTGGGGATGGGATATTACCAACTTTGTATGGTGGATCGGTATCGGTCACGCCGGAACACTGATCTCTGCCATCTTATTATTATTCCGGCAGGGCTGGAGAACCGGTGTGAACAGGGCAGCAGAAGCAATGACCATTTTTGCAGTAATATGTGCCGGCCAGTTTCCTATCTGGCATATGGGCCGTGTTTGGAACGCATTCTTCGTATTACCTTATCCTAATACAAGAGGTCCGCTGTGGGTAAACTTTAACTCACCACTTCTTTGGGACGTATTTGCGATATCAACTTATTTCACCGTATCCTTATTGTTCTGGTATTCTGGTTTGTTGCCGGATCTGGCAACTCTTCGTGACAGGGCCAGAAAGAAATGGAGAAAAATGTTTTATGGGGTGGCCGCATTTGGCTGGACAGGAAGTACCAAACACTGGCAACGTCATGAAGCACTTTCATTGGTGCTGGCTGGTTTAAGTACACCACTTGTATTATCAGTTCACACTATTGTATCCTTCGACTTCGCCACTTCTGTTGTTCCGGGCTGGCATACTACGATCTTTCCGCCTTATTTTGTGGCAGGCGCTATCTTCTCCGGCTTTGCAATGGTGCAAACGCTGTTGGTGGTCACAAGAAAAGTATTAGGATTACAGGAATACATCACCATCGAACATATTGATGTGATGAACAAAGTCATTGTGCTGACGGGCTCCATTGTGGGCATCGCTTATCTCACAGAATTATTTATGTCCTGGTATAGTGCTAATCCTTATGAAGGATATGCTTTTATGAAAAACAGGCTTGATCTTTCAAGCCCCTACGGATGGTCCTACTGGATCATGATGGGTTGTAACGTACTGTCACCACAAATATTCTGGTTCCGCAAAATGAGAAGGAGCCTTGTACTTACTTTCTTTATGTCAATATTGATAAACATAGGGATGTGGTTTGAACGTTTTGTGATCATTGTTACTTCTGTTTACCGGGATTATTTGCCAAGTGCATGGGCTACTTATTATACACCGAGTATCTGGGAAGTTGGGTTTTATATGGGAACATTCGGGTTGTTCTTTACCTGTTATTTCCTGTTCTCCAAATTCTTCCCGGTAATTGCGATAGCAGAGATCAAACATATATTGAAAAAGAATGGCCAGAATTATAAAGAAAGAATGGATGAGTTAGAAAAGGAAAGTACTAATGAATTTGGTGAAAAACATGGACATGACCATGGCGCTTAACAGTAATTAAAAACAAGAAACCAGAAACAAGCATATGGCTGTAAAAAAATTTGTAACAGGTAGTTTCTACGACGAAGCAGTATTGTTTCCTGCCGTAAAAAAGACCCGCCGTGCCGGTTATAAGATTCATGAAGTCTTTACTCCATTTCCTATTCACGGATTGGATAAGGCAATGGGTCTGCGGGATACAAGTCTTCACACGGCAGGATTTATTTATGCGATTACCGGAACAGCCACTGCCGTTGGCTTTATTACCTGGGCACTAACAGTGGATTGGCAGGTGAATTTTGGCGGTAAGCCTTTCTTTTCATTGCCCGCCTGGATACCCATTACATTTGAGTTAACCGTTTTGTTTGCCTCGGTGGGCATGGTGCTTACGTTTTGTTATTTATGCCAACTGGCGCCTTTTGTAAAAAAAGATCATTTCAATCTTCGCTCCACAGATGACACTTTTGTAATGGCGCTGGAGTGTACGGATAAAACGAATGATGCAGAAGCAATAAGCTTTTTACAGGGCATCGGGGCCACAGATGTGCAGGTACAGTATAAAGAAACAGGATGGTGGCTGGGACGATATGACAAAAACACTATGCGATTTGAAAGAAAAGATGAAGCAGTTCATTAATAATCAGATAATAAACTGACGATGAAAAAAATTTGGATAATAACAACAAGTGTAGTGATGCTGATGGGCATGGTAAGTTGCAACAAAGTACGGCGCAGTCCGGGAAGAGCCTATATGCCAGATATGGCTTATAGCCGTGCTTATGAAACCTATGCTTCTACGGAAGGCTTACAGAAAAAAGGAGTTCACTATACGGGTATGCCGGTAACGGGAACCATTGCACAGGGAGATATACTACAGGTTTACACATTGCCAAATGATTCATTGGGATACGCCAATTCAAAAAACATAACTAACCCGTTGCCTCCCTTAGATGCAAAAAAATTTTTGGAAGCAGCAAGATTGTATCTGGTTAATTGTGGTATCTGTCATGGAGAAAAACTGGATGGCAATGGTCCGCTGTGGAAAGATGGTAAGGGCCCTTTTCCCGCCGCACCAAGAAATCTTTTGATAGACCCGGTGGTGACAACTATGGCAGAAGGAACAATGTTCCATTCATTGACCTATGGTAAAGGACAAATGGGAAGTTATGCATCACAATTGAGCACAGAGCAACGTTGGATGGTAATACATTATATAAAGGAAAAGCAGGCAGCGAATACAAGTGGAGCGGTGAAAACAACAACAGTTACTGATACAGCTGCGAAGACAACTATGAAGTGATAATTTTTGAAGAAACAATAAACGAACACTGATGTCAATAAGGGAAAAGTTTATAGTAACAAAACGGTACAACACCATAGCGTTGACACTGATGGTCATCGGGGCTTTAGCCATTATTGGTTTGTATGTAACACATGGCGGAAAGGATGATGCACACAAGCAGGCCCGGTTTTGGGGTGCCTTGTTGCAGAACAGCGTTTACTTTTTGCTGGTGGTAAATGCCGCTATGTTTTTTATTTGCGCTACTACCCTTGCATGGTGCGGATGGCAAATGGCTTTTCGCCGTGTGCCGGAAGCAGTCTCTGCTGTAGTTCCGGTGATCGGAACTATCTGTG
>JBEBIF010000749.1:0-1176 GCA_040080515.1 Chitinophagaceae bacterium
TTGGAAATGAGATACGCTGTTACCGTCACATCTTTCAGGGGCTTCTTCGTTTCAGAATGAATGACCACTCCGTTCAGCTCTTCCTTTTTACCATCTCCGGGGCCCGGGCCGGGACCAATTGTGGCATCGGCTGCTTTGGCTACAATAAAGCCACCCAGACTGATAGCCAGCATTAAAAGTTTTTGTTTCATAACAATGATTTGAATGGTTTTTAATAACCCTTCTTCACTTTTCTTTAGAATACACCGATGGTTGTGATAAAATTAAAGCTTTTTTACCGGATTGGCCAAACCACTCATAAATTCCTGCCACACTTTATTGACGATTTCAGCCGCCGGCAAAATATCATCAAGCAAGGCGCTTACCTGGCCTATTTCCAGTTCACCCTGCTCCAGGTCGCCTTCAAACATTCCCTTTTTGGCCCTTGCCCTTCCTAACAACGCATTCAGCTCTTCCACCGTTGCCCCTCTTTGCTCTGCCTCCTGCACCTGTTTGAAAAAGTTGTTCTTCATCAGCCTTACCGGGGTTAATTGTTTCAATGTCAATTGTGTGTCTCCCTCTAAAGAATGGATGACCACATTTTTAAAATTTATATGTGAGGAGGCCTCTTCTGATGCTACAAAGCGGCTGCCCATTTGTACTCCTTCTGCTCCCAGCACCATTGCCGCCAGCATTTGCCGGCCATCGGCAATTCCACCCGCTGCGATCACGGGTACCTGTACTGCTTTCACTACCGAGGGTATCAGTACCATAGAAGTGGTTTCTTCTCTTCCATTATGCCCACCGGCCTCAAATCCTTCAGCTACCACTGCATCACAACCGGCTTGCGCTGCTTTTTGTGCAAATTTTGAAGAGCTGACGACATGAACTACCGTGATGCCTTTTTCCTTTAGCAAGCCTGTCCATGTTTTTGGATTGCCCGCTGAAGTGAAAACAATCTTCACCCCTTCTTCTATTATGATCTGAATATGTTTGTCAATATCCGGGTACAGCAATGGTACATTAACACCAAATGGTTTTGCAGTAGCGGCTTTGCATTTTTGAATATGCTCCCGCAAAACGTCAGGGTACATAGAGCCACTGCCAATGATGCCCAGGCCTCCTGCATTGCTTACTGCACTGGCAAGGCGCCAACCACTTGCCCATATCATTCCGGCCTGGATGATGGGGTAGTTG